>NZ_DAIQRQ010000054.1:0-31874 GCF_036786105.1 Ohtaekwangia sp. | reverse complement strand
TAATCGTTAAACGAATGACGAAGTCAAACACTCCCAATCACACTCATCCAGCAGCCGGCAGCTAGTGGCTCGCAGCTGTTTTGCTTCCTGCACAAAAAAAGAGCTGCCCCATAAAGACAGCTCCTTCATTTTATTCAGTGACAATTCCTTATTTCGTCAGGAATTTATAGGTGGTGCTGGTGGAGTATGTTTCTCCTGGGTTGAGCACTACGCTGGGGAAATTCGGTTTGTTTGGAGAATCCGGGTAATGCTCGGTTTCGAGGCAGAGTCCGTAGCGATGTTTGTAAGTAACGCCTCCTTTGCCGGTAAGTGAACCATCGAGGAAATTGCCGCAGTAAAACTGGATGGCGGGTTCGGTGGTATATACTTCCAGTACACGGCCTGATGTTGGCTCGTATACGCTAGCCGCCATCTTCACACTGTCTTTGGATGAAAGTACCCAGCAGTGATCGTAGCCTCCGCCAAATTCAAGTTGTTGATCTTTTTCGTTGATGCGTGCTCCTATAGCAGTAGCGGTTCTGAAATCAAACGGAGTGTTGGTAACATCTTTTAATTCACCGGTTGGAATCAATACCTTGTCTACCGGAACAAGCTTGTCGGCATTCAGGGTTATCTGATGGTCGAGTATATCACGCTTCACGTTGCCGGTTAAGTTGAAGTACGAGTGCTGCGTGAGGTTCACGATCGTTTTCTTGTCGGTAGTTGCCTTGTAGTCGATCTTCCACTGGTTATCATCGGTTAATGTATAGATCACTTCTACACTGAGATTACCGGGGTATCCTTCTTCACCGTCTTTGCTGAGGTAGGTGAGCTTGAGTGCAACGCCTTCCGTTGATGGCACTTCTTCGATGTTCCAGAACACTTTATCAAAACCTTTTATACCTCCGTGCAGGTGCTGACCGTTGTTGTTCTGTGCCAGGGTATATTCTTTACCATCGAGCTTGAACTTGCCTTTGCCGATGCGATTGCCATAGCGGCCTACGATTGCCCCGAAGAAAGGCGATCCTTTCAGATACGTGGAGAGTGAATCAAATCCCAACACTATATCTTCCAGTGTGCCATTTTTATCTGGTGTTTTCAACGAAGTAACAATGGCTCCGTAGTTAATCACCTGCATCTCGATGCCGTTCTTGTTTTTCAAGGTATATATGCTCACCTCTTGCCCATCGGGCAATTTTCCAAACGGCGCTTGGGTAACCGAGGCTTTTGCAACGGCCACCGTATCGGCCGCGGGAGCTTGTGCTTCTTCTTTTTTCTTGCAGGCTTGTGACATCATAATACTTACAAATAAAGTATAAACTATAAGCTTTCGCATAAACGTTAGGGTTTTGGTATCTCAGAAACTATGTGTTGTTTGAAATGTGTATCAGAAAGCGAACGCAGACGATCGGCACTGAACTCCGGTGTGATGTCGCGCTGCGGATTAGCCAGCATTTCATACCCTACCATAAATTTCTTCACCGTTGCCGACCGTAACAGTGGCGGGTAGAACACCATGTGCCAATGCCACTCGGCATGCGCTTCGCCATCACTCGGAGCCTGGTGTATGCCGGCGGAGTATGGGAATGATACTTCAAACAAATTATCATACCGTGCCGCCATTCTGCGATAGGCATCTGCAAATGCATTGCGCTCGGCTTCGGTCATTTCCGTAATGCGCGCCATGGCACGCTTCGGCACGATCATCGTCTCGAAAGGCCACACGGCCCAGAACGGTACTACTACTATAAAATGATCGTTTTCAAATACAATCCGCTCTTGATGCTTTTGTTCCAGCACCTGGTAGTCTGCCAGCAAGGTAACGCCTTTGCGTTTGAAATAATCCAGCTGGTGCTGCTGCTTTTTGGCAGGCTCTGCCGGAATGGATTGCTGCGCCCAGATTTGCCCATGCGGATGTGGATTGGAGCATCCCATCACCGCACCCTTGTTCTCGAATATCTGGATATACTGTATATTCTTATTCTTGCCCAATTGATTGTACTCTTCGATCCAGAGGTCAATCACACTGCGGATTCCGGCTGCATCCATCTCCGCTACCGTGAGATCATGTCGGGGAGAGAAGCAGATCACGCGACATATACCAGCTTCGCTTTTCGCAAGGAGCAAATCGCTGTCACGGAACTCGCCCGCGGGCACATCCTCTACCAATGCTGCAAAATCGTTGGTAAAAGCATATGTAGATGTATACGTTGGATTTACTTCACCATTCGCACGCACGTTTCCGGGGCAGAGGTAACATGCAGGATCGAATGCCAGTAGCTCCGCTCCTCCTGTCTTCTCTACCTGCCCTTGCCACGGACGCTTCGAGCGGTGTGGCGAAACTTGTATCCATTCTCCTGTAAGCGGATTATATCGTCTGTGTGAATGATCCTTTAAATCGAACTGAGCCATTTCCTTTTATCTATACTCTTAACTAAATCCATTTCACTCGCGCACCAGGAGGCACAGCGATTCACAAGAACCTGTTATGGATCTATACTATACTTTCTTTGCCAATTGCTGCTGCCATTTCCAGGCAGAGCGCATCATTTCTTCTACGCCGAGTTTGGTCTTCCAGCCAAGTTCCTGGTTTGCCAGCGTAGTGTCGGCATATATCTTTTCAACATCGCCCGCTCTGCGGTCTACAACTTTATAGTTCAGCTTCAGGTTGTTCACCTGTTCAAATACCTGGATGAGCTGCAGCACAGTTAAACCTTTGCCCGTGCCCAGGTTAAAGAATTCGTAATTGTCCTTTTGCTTTTTATCGAGCAGGCGCTTCAGCGCGATCACGTGTGCCTCCGCGAGATCTACTACGTGAATATAGTCACGCATAGCAGAGCCATCCGGAGTATCGTAATCATTACCAAATACCATCAGTTGCGGGCGTATACCCGCTGCAGTCTGTGTAATGAACGGTACGAGGTTGGCCGGCACACCATTCGGCAATTCGCCAATCAATGCCGAATCGTGTGCACCTACCGGGTTGAAGTAGCGCAACGATATAGCCTGTATATCTTTATTTACGCGACAGGTATCGCGCAGAATTTCTTCACCAATCTGTTTGGTATTTCCATACGGAGATTCAGCCGGCTTGAAAGGCGTTGCTTCCGTTACCGGAAGTTTATCGGGCTGGCCGTATACGGTACATGACGATGAGAATACAATATTCGGTATACTATACTTCTTCATCGCTTCGAGCAGCAGCACGAGCGACAATACATTGTTCTTATAGTATAGCAACGGTTTCTCTACCGATTCGCCAACAGCCTTGCTGGCAGCGAAGTGAATGACGGCAGCGATGTCGCGGTTCTTTTCAAAGAAAGCCGTGAGCTTGTCTTCTTCGGTGAGATTGAATTTAAAAAATACAGGACGAACACCCGAGATCTTTTCGATGCCGTTAAGGACATCTTCCTGCGAGTTGGAGAGATCATCGATGATGATCACTTCAAAACCTTCTTTGATCAGTTCTACTGCTGTGTGAGAGCCTATGTATCCGGTGCCACCGGTAACGAGTATCTTTTTCTTCATGCTCTAAAGTAAGTTAATTTTCTCGATTGACTTACTCGTTACACTGGTTCCATCTTTAATATTCACAATATAGGTTTCGAGGGCAATGCCGAATTTTTCTGCATAGGCCGGGCGCACCGCCGACAGGAATGAACCTACTTCATCTTTCTTCACAAGGTTAATGGTGCATCCGCCAAAGCCTCCACCCATCACACGGGCTCCCAGCACGCCAGAAAACTTCTTTGCTTCATCTACCAGGAAGTCAAGCTCCGGGCAGCTTACCTCATATAGTTTGGATAAACCTTCGTGCGTTTCAAACATCTTCTTGCCGAATGCCTGCAGATCGTGGTTCTCCAGGTCGCGACTGGCCTGCTGCACGCGCGCAATCTCCTGCACTATATAGAGGCAGCGATCGAATACTTTTCCTTTTAACTCATCTTTATGTTCCAGCACCATGTTTTCTGAAACATCGCGCAAACTGTTAACAGCGGGATAATATTTTTTGAGTATAGCAACGCCTTGTTCGCATTCGTTTCTGCGGGTGTTATATTCGGAATCCACCAGCGAGTGCTTCACTTTCGAGTCACACAATACAATGGTAAAATCTTTCAGCTCCAGCGGAGAGTAGCGATATTCCAGCGAACGGCAGTCGAGCAGGATCACGTGATTTTCAGAACCCATCATGCTGGCAAACTGATCCATGATGCCGCACTTTACACCTACAAAGTGATGTTCCGACCATTGTGCAATCTTGATCAGGTCTTTTTTATCGATCGCGTGATGATTGAGTACATTGAGAGCAAACGCAAATCCGCATTCCACAGAAGCGGATGACGACAAGCCTGCTCCCATGGGTATATTTCCCCCGAACACACAACGAAACGGCTGCACGCTATAGCCTTTGTCTACAAACTGGCGCAGTACACCCAAGAGGTAGTTAACCCATGCGGGAGCGCTTACCGGTTTCGGATCGCGCAGGTCTACACTAAAAGTCTGGTTGTATTTGATGGAGTATATTTCCGATCTACCATCGACTGATTCTGCAATCGCAAATACCGTTTCGCGGTCAATGGCAGCGGGCATCACAAAGCCGTCATTATAATCAGTATGTTCGCCTATCAGGTTGATTCGGCCGGGAGAGCGAACCACGAGCGGTTCGCCAGGATACAGTTCCTTGAACTTATTCAGCACATCTTGCGCGGTCAATTCCACAATAAAAAGTTTAGGTGTCCTCTATAAATAGTAACCGGAGACCAAACTCCTTTCGATCTCCGGTACTTAACCAATCAATTAACCCAAAATGTTAATGACTTTACGAAGTACCGTAATCGTTGCGAGATAATAAATAGATGATCGGAGATTGGCACGAAATAACGTTCCCGGAAACGTTCTTTAGACTTGTTGGAATGTTGATCGTGGAGAGTCTTAGTTTTAAGGTTAAGGTTCAATGCCGCAGCTTTCTGCATGAAGCGCTAACAGCAAGCTTCATTTTTTCTTTTTAATTGTTTTACAGGGGTTGTTAGCCACCCATATCGAAGTATTAAGGAAACTAATACCTCCCTATTTTGGCAGTACTCTGGAATAAGAAATAGACCTTATTTTTCAGGTATATCTGATGCTGATATGGGTTATATCGTTTTTTTCTTCTAAATGATCTTAGCTTCTTGTAATAAGGTTGCTGGCCAGCCACCGATGTTTTCAATAAACCTTATCCAATTAACTATGAACAAAATATCTATCCTGCTCATCATTTTATTAGTAAGTTTTATCAGCTCTTGCAACAATACAACAGACGATGTACGGAAAACGGAGAGTATAAAAATTGATATTGAAGGTGCTGATATACTAATCTCCTTCATTGACTTTAACGTCACTAAATTTCAAAAAAACATATCACTTTCAAGATCAAATAACAACCAACCTGATCTGAAATTTCTTATAAGGAATATTCGGGAATATGAAAGGCTAAAAGGTCTAAATTTTCATTACTCAACCACCGAAAAACCGGAACCAGAAAAATTATCCGAGTCGCTCATCCGTGCAAGACAAACATTTCAAGATAAACTTAGTTTTTGCATTTCCACTTCTTCAAGTGAAGACGAGTTCTTGCTTAAGCTCTCAAATCTAAAGATTGAAGTATTGAATGATCAAACCGACAACATTATCAAGTCAGAACTTTTATCTCAGATTGTGTTGTTCGAAAAATTTATAGGTTATATTCAAACTAAAATAGCTCTCAATACCAGTATTACTACTTCCAAAGAAGATGATGGAAAATGCAAAGGGTGGTGGTCTTGCTGGGGAAAGTGCATAGCAGGGACACTGGGTGGTGCCGGAACCGGGGCTTTGACCTTTGGACTGGCTGGAGCCGCTGTTGGCACTGTAACGCTTCCTGTTGTAGGCACAGTGTCAGCTGGAACCGTTGGCGCTATTGGAGGTGCAATTGCCGGTGGTCTAACAGGAGCAGCATCATCTTGTGACTAAAGTAAGTTATGAAAAAATATACTCCACTCCTTATCGCTGGTATAGCAGAAACATTATTCAGCTTTCGTATACTTTCAAAAGCCATTCATGAGGGTAGCCTTTGGAAAATAGTGTTCTCTCTCATCGGTTTTGCCCTCATGCTGGCCATGACTTTTTTCTTTTTTATTCGAATAAAAACAAAGGCTAAAGAAAGTGGGAAGCTTAAAGCTAACAAGGCTTGAGCTTTCTGCGTTCCACTTTCTGCTTTCTGCCTTTCGCTTCCCTCAACTGCCTTTCGCCAGCTTCCGGATAAGCGCTACCTCATCTTTGCTATACGGTGTGCCGTCTTTTCGGAATATATCGTGAAACCAGACTTTCGGTTCCCTGCCATCGGGCATCGGTGTATCCCAGGCATATATCGTGTTGGTTTTACCGGATACAAGTCCCCAGTTGTACGCACCTATATTCTGTTCTTTCAGCATGGGCATAATGTTATCAAAACGACTGCCGCGTGTTCGCGCCATATACTCGGTACATATCAACGGACGACCGTAGGTGCGAAGGCTGTCGATCCACTTTTTGTGTTCTTCCGGTTCCGCATAGTTGTGATAGGTAATTACATCGGAGCTGGCAAGCTGGTATACATTGAGGTCTTTCAATTCCTGCGACCACACTCCTGCTGACAAGGGCTGCGATGGATTTACTTGGCGGCCCCATTGAAATGCCTTTTGAAGCAGCGGCATAGACTTGTTGCCATAGCCGGAGTTGCCCGGTTCATTGTACAAATCCCACAATACAATGCGCCTGTCGCTGGCAAAGTGTGAGAGAACATCTTTGGTATAGCGCTCCAATGTTTTGTATAGCGATGAATCCTGATGCAGCTGATCGCCCGGATCGCGCACCCAGCCGGAGTTGTGAACACCGGGTTTAGGGTCAGGTTGTTTGCCTGCCTGGTATACAGGATTCCAGCAATCATCAAACAAAACAAACAGGGTTGAAATGCGGTGTTTATCGGCGATGCCGAGGTATATATTCATTCTGTCTTTGAACCCCGTGGAGTCGACCTGCCAGGCGAGATGATGCAGGTATACGCGCATGGAGTTTAGGCCGATGGATTCTGCCCATCCCAATTCGCGGTTAATGGTGGCTGTGTCAAATGTTTCAGCCTGCCACATTTCCAATTGGTTAATGGCCGTGCTGGGTATAAAATCGCTGCCCCGCAGCCAGCCCCAGTGTTTATACCATTCGTTGGCTTGTTCTTTCGTCCATACATCCCGGACGGGCGCTGTGGGTATCGTTGTATCCTGTGCCGGAGTTTCCTTTTTCTGACAGGCGGATGCGAGAATACCCAATAGTGCGGCCGTAAAAAGTAAATTACTGAATCGGTTCATAGGCTCGTAGTGTTCGTCTGATGGCGTTGATGTTTTTTTGAGCTATGCGAAGTAATGCGTTTAAGCGCAAAACACCGGAACCGCCTGTAAAATTATACCCAAAATAACGGTACCGAAAACGATGTCATTTCTTTATATTATGCTTACTTTCAACAACATTATTCGTAAATCGCTGTGCCTAACGTGTTCTGAAACAGTTTTGATATTATGTTCCGACCTTGTACTATTGAGCTATTTTCTTTGAACTTTCGATGAAAAACCCTCAGGCTACCATTCGCGATCTTGCCATCAAACTCAATATTTCCATCTCTACTGTTTCCCGTGCCCTCCGCAATGCTCCGGATGTAAACCCCGAAACCAAGAAAGCTGTACTGGAGCTGGCGCGAAAACTTCATTACGAACCGAATCGTGTTGCACAAAGTTTGCGCATCAAGAAGACAAATACCATTGGTGTGGTGGTGCCTGAAATCGCGATGCACTTCTTTTCGTCTGTCATTAGTGGTATCCAAGAGTATGCAGCCAAGCACGACTATAGCATTATGATATGCCAGTCGATGGAGTCGTTGCATACCGAAAAATCCAATATACACATGCTGGTGTCCAACCGCGTGGATGGATTGCTGATCTCACTTTCCAGTCAGACTAAAAACGTAGAGCATCTTGAAAATCTGATCGCCAAGCAGATTCCAATTGTGCTGTTCGATCGCATCACCGATGAACTGGATGTTTCAAAAGTAGTAGTTGATGATCACAACGGAGCTTTCAAGGGCGTTGAACATTTAATCAAGACAGGCTGCAAGCGCATTGCCTATATCGGAGGTCCGGATGGGCTCTATGTAAGCGACCAGCGGCTTCGCGGCTATAGCGATGCAATCCGCAACTATAACCTGGAACTGGATGAGGAGCTTATCGTTCACTGTAAAAATCTCCATACGGATCCTATAGAGGCTGCACGCACCTTATTGAATCGTCCAAACAAGCCCGATGCTATATTTTGCATGAACGATCCGGTAGCTATAGTAGCCATGCAGGTGCTGAAGGAAAAAGGTATACGTATACCGGAAGAGATCTCCATGGTGGGATTTACCAATGAACCGGTATCACAATTTATTGAACCATCGCTCACCACGATCGCCCAGCCTGCATACCTGATGGGCCAATCGGCAGCCAAACTATTCATTCAGCAAATGGACGACAAGGAAGACTTTAAACCCACAACCAAAGTTCTCCCAACAGAACTCATCATCCGCAGCTCAACCAAACCTCTATACTAACAACCTACTTTCCCACTCACACACGCACCAACTTAAACACATTAACACCTCAACACTTCAACACATAAAAGAAATGGCCAAAGGTTTACTGATCGACATGGATGGCGTGGTATATGGCGGAGATACGCTGATACCTGGAGCTGACGAATTTATAGGGCGGCTGCTGAAGCAGGATGTACCATTTATGTTCATGACCAACAACAGTCAGCGCACACGGTTGGAAGCCGTACGCAAGCTAAAGAAGCTCGGTATCGTAGTCGATACAAAACATATATATACCAGTGCCATGGCCACCGGCAAATTTCTGGCGAGTCAGATTCCCAATGGTTCTGCGTATGTGTTGGGAGAAGGTGGACTGCTCACCTCGCTGCACGAGAATGGCATTACTCTCGTAGAGACTGATCCTGACTTTGTAGTGCTGGGCGAAGGGCGAAACTTTACCCTCGAAATGGTGCAGCGCGCGGTAGATATGATATTGGCTGGCGCCAAGTTTATTACAACTAACCGCGATCCATCACCCAAGAAAAGTGGCTGGGCCAACCTTGGTATAGCAGCTACTACCGCGATGATCGAAGAAGCTTCCGGTATAAAAGCATTTGTAATCGGTAAACCCGGCCCGGTAATGATGCGCTCTGCCCGCAAAGCCCTCGGCCTCGAAACAGCCGACACTACCGTGATAGGCGACACGATGGACACCGACATTCAGGGTGGTGTGCAAATGGGCTATAAAACCATTCTTACGCTGAGCGGTATAACCCGCAAAGAAGACCTGATTAAATTCGCCTTCAAACCTGATATGGTAGTAACATCGGTAAGCGAAATAAAGCTGCCGTTGCCGTGGTGGGAATAGTGGGGAAAAGCCACTGGCTGCCAGCTTCTGGCTACTAGAAATGTTTCATAAATCTATGGGAGTCTTTATTTCTGCGGAATAAATCCGGTTACACAAAGAAGCAGAAAGGAAACACAAAGTTACACAAATAATGTAGCAGTATATATTTTTCGGACTTCCTATCTTTCCGGACTTGCATTCAACATCGAACAAGGAATATTGATTAACGAATTTAGAAGTAACGTACACCAACTTATGCACATGTCCAGTAAGCCGGCAGCCAGAAGCTTGCTGCTTTTTTGACAGCTCGAGGCTTTTACATAAACATCGCCTTCCGGGACGGAGCAGTAACATTGGCCACCATCTCCTTAATATGCTTCTTCGAAGAGAATATATTCTGATACATGGCCAGTATCTTTTGATTTTTATCTAACAGGTAAGTGGTGCGCTTGGTGAACAGCGGCACGAAAGGAAGTTGTGTATCGTATAACTCGCAGACTTTTCCCTGGTCGTCTGACAACAATTCGAATGGAAGGCCGAGTGTCTTTTTAAATTTCTGATGACTTTCGATAGAATCCCGGCTTATGCCGATGATGGTGATATTCAATTCCTTGAACACTTCAAAGGTATCGCGAAAGCTGCAGGCTTCGTTGGTACATCCCACTGAAAAATCTTTCGGATAGAAATATAGCACGCAGGGCGTATTCTTCATATCCTTATATAGATTGAAGTTTTTGCCGCTGGTGGAGACAAGTGTGAAATCTGGTGCCTTGGTTCCTACGGGTAATGGCATAAGCTGCTGACGATTTTAGTGATTAACTCATAATTTGAAAAAATGTTCAAAATACAAATTTAAAATCTCCCACATCCCGATTTTTCCGTTATCTGTTTTGTTCCCACAGATTTCATAGAAAGATAAGTTATTCTTCAGAACAATATAGCAAAAAAGAAAGCGGCAGACGCTTTACTGTCTGCCGCTTGCACCTGTATCAAACTACTACTTCACTCAACAAGTAGGTTCTTTATATCTTATTTCTTGCGTACATATATATCGCCGTTGTAATTCTTCAGGGTAATTTCTGCGCCTCCTCCGTTTACATCGCCGCGCTTGTAGTCGTCAACCGTTACGCGGTATACACCGGAGCGTGCATCTTTCTTTTGCACGGGGCCTGTGCTGGTCATCTTTATATCGAAGCCAGTGTATATTTCACCCTGCTCGGTCTTCATTTTCACGGTGGCCTTCAATGTAGCCGGGAAGGTAAGATCAATATCTCCGTTATAGGTTGAGAATGACATCGGTGTTCCTTCGGTCACCTTATCAAAGGTTACTTTGATCTCTCCGTTGTAAGTAGTGGCTACTACTGATCCTGATATATTCAGCGCGGTGATCTCTCCGTTGTAATTGGTAAGTTCTACTTCTCCCTGCACGTTTGTGATCATCAGATCGCCATCGTTGTATGTATGTACTTCCATGTCAAAACCAGAAGGCACTTCTATCTCGAGGTTCAGCTTGTGATTCCATGAATCCGATTCAACCTTTACAAAGTTGTTACTTTCGGTTACTTCAAGGTCCATGCCTCCACCGCCAATCTTGCGCAGGCCACTCTTTGATTTTTCATTTCGGTCATTATCCTTATCGTGCTCATCGCAGTCTTCGCATTCGCCATCTTCAAGAGATTTATAGCGTACCAATACATCTTTGCGTGCAGTTCCCTTTACGGTAATGGAGCCGTAGTTGATATGTGCTTTCAGCTTTCCCCGCTTGGCCGGGTCACTAAGGGGCACGGTAAATTCATTGTTACTTTGGGCCTGTGAAATAGAAGCACTGATCAGCACCAATCCGATGGTGATGAGAACGAGAGCGGTTGTCAATATTTGCTTTTTCATTGTGTTTGTTATTTTACTTTGTTAGACGACCTGCAAGCACACACTTGTGGCATACTTCTTTGCAGATTTGAAGTTTCAAATTGTCCGCAACACGGCGAACGTGTTGTTTTTTACTTTATGCTATATTTTCAGTTGACCTTTTCTTTCAGGTATACATTTCCATTGAAAGTCTCGAAGTCGAGCAGCGCACCGCCTGCTCCAGCCTGGTAACGGTTGCCGTTTATTTTATAGCGAATGCCCTCACCGTTGTTGCTCTTCTCGATTTGCACCGGCATGGTTTCCAGTTTGTCGATGTTGGTATAGAAATTACCATTGAAACTTTCGAAGCTCAGATTCGCACCCAGTCCTTTCCGGAACTGAGCATTGATATCTCCATTGAGTGAGTAAAAGCGGCAATCTTTCTTTGGATTGGTGCTATAGTCTATATCCACATCACCATTAATCGTGCTGGCCACGGCTTCACGCACCAGGTTTTGAAGTTTAATACTGCCGTTGATATTGTTGGCGATTACCACCCCACTCACCTGCTGCACCGAAACATCGCCGCTGTTAATGGTACTCACATCGATATTAATGCTGGCTGGAACCTTTACAAAAAAATCGAGGCGATAGTCGTACTCTTCGTTGCAGCTGCGATCGTTGTTCTCCCAGCTATATCCCCAGCCTCTCTGATTCTTTCCACCTCTGTTCGTTTTGCGACCAAACTTATTGCATTCTCCTTCTGCATATAGAATTATGCTATCGGCACGATCTATTACACCCAACTGGATCTTTTCTTTGCCTTTCTCCAGCCTCGCCTGTGTTTTGGCGTAGATGGTTTTCGTTACCTCCACCAGTATCTTATCGCCGGTATAGCCTTCTACTTTTATTGAGCCGTTGATGTTGGCAATCATCAATGCATTGTCTGCACTCTTTTTCTCGAATGTAAATTCCTTTGTTATTTTTTCTGTATGCGTCTGTGCATGCAAGCCTGCAGCTGCAAGCAACATACCAATCAGTACTAATGTCTTCATACCCGTAGTTGTTAATGATTATAGAATCAACTTATAACCTGAATACTTTCCTGAATTTTCTTTTTTACTTCCTGAGGCGTCTTCTTGTCCTGCAGTAGTTTCTCAAGCTCTTTCACAGAGGATTTTACCTGTAAAGCTGCCATCAGTTCGGCAAGCTCTACCTGCACAAGCGGTGATTGTTGCCTGGCGATGGAACGGATCAGCGCTTCCCGGACTTCACTGTTCCTGGCGTATCCTTTCAGCACATCGAGTGCTGCCAGACGTACGTTTACGTTGCTATCGTTGTTAAGCGTTTCAATCAGGGCACTGGTAACTTTGTTGCTCACCTGGTCCATCTCCTGCGTAAGACTCACCGCTTTCAGTCGCTCGGTAGCAGATTCTTTTTCCAGCAGCGAAAGCATCATCATTTCTTTGAGGTCTGTTACCTGCTGGCTCAGCAACGCGATCTCTCCATCATTACCATTACCGGATGCATCAGTTGAGGGACGAACCCAGAACCCTACCGCCAGTCCGGCCAGTAAGGCTACCGAGGCAAAGGCAAGGCGTGGCAACAGATCAGGCCATGCAAAGAACTGCTTCCATGAGAATGCTTTACTGCTCTTTTTTTCCAGTGCCAGCATCCGATAGAATTTATCATCAAGCTCCAGCGAGGGCATTGGCGATGCTGCCTGCATAATCTGATTTTGCAGCTGTTGCATATCCTCCAGGTCAGACAGATCGATCACGCCTTCTTCCAGCCACTGCTCAATCGTTCTTACATCTTCTGCATTTGTTTGCCCTGCACGGTATTTCACCAGCAGTGCGTCTATCGTTGTTCGTTCCATACTCGTTATTAGTTAACTGTTAACCGTTAATCGTTATCTGTTAATCGTTAATAGTTATGTAACAGATAACTATTAACCTCTCCCTGCCCCGGTTCACAGTCTGGCTTCCAGCTTTTGATACATTTCCTTTAATTCCTGCAAGGCGCGGAAAACTTTCACCTTTACTGCGCCTTCGGAACATCCGAGTATCTCGCCGATCTCTTTATACTTCTTGTCCTGAAATTTGCTCAGCAACAGGATCTCCCGTTTTTCTTCCGGCAACCTGTCCATGGCCATGGAGAGCAATTGCATTTCCTCTTCCTGCTGAATGGATGTCGAGCGATTGTCATCACTGCCCAGGCGATCTTGCCAGTCTTCCAGTGAGTCTTTTGCAGACAGTTTGTTTTTCCGGAAGTGGTCGTGGCTCACATTGCGCGCGATGTGAAACATCCATGTTCTGAAGTCGCCCTCTCCGCGGAAGAGATAGCGGTACTTCAAAATCCGGTAAAAAACATTCTGCACCAGGTCTTCACTCAGCTCGGCATCCTTGTTCATGTGGTAGAAAAAACCGAACAAAGGTTTTTTGTACCGCTCAAAAAGCAGGCTCAACTTGTCTACATCGCCATCCCTGACCTTTAGCATCAGGTTGTTATCCGTTAGTGCGTCCAATTCAGAAGGTGAAGTTTTCATGAAGGGTAACTTGGGGTTGGGCTGATGGTTACACAGCTTTGTAAAGTTTCTTAAAAATTTATGTTTCCGGAAAGTTAGCAGCCGAAATGGGCACTTGTAACTGTAAGATCTACACCATAAAACAGGCTGATGATATAGGCCATTTAAATAAATTATAGTATCTTCCAATGGCCCATCCAATGAAAACTACAAGTATCGTTGTGCTTCTGGCAAGCTCCGTACTTCTTGCCGGCATAAGTGCCATCATTACACACTACGCGGTTCGTGACAGTACGGACCGGGTAGACTGGGTTTATCATACATACCGGGTAATCAACAATGCATCCGAGGTTCTCAGCACACTCAAAAGCATGGAGTCAGATCAACGCGGGTATATGCTTACCGGCAACGTTGCGTATCTCCACATGGCAGAGACAAGCCATCGCACCTTGCTTCAAAGCATCGATTCGCTACAACATGAGGTTGCTGACAATTCGCAACAAACCTGGCTTCTGAAAGAAAAACTCATACCCGCCATTACACGCAAGCTGAATCACATATATACTGTTTCTTCTGCTAACAAACGCCCGGATAAGAACAGTGCTCTGCTTATCCAACAACAAACCGAAGAACAGGCACTGACCGACAGCATTGCATCCTGGCATTCGCTCTTTATAGAGCATGAAAAAAGGTTGTTAGCCACAAGACTGCAGCAAGTGGCGGCCGTTCATCAACGCCAGATCATGATCCGCTATACCAGCTTCTCGCTTATTGCGCTGATATCTGTGCTGGCGCTCATTACCATTCTACAGAAAGAGAGAAAGAACAAAGAACTTATCGCGGAACTGAACAATGTAAACAACTCGCTTGAAAAGAAAGTCAGGCAGCGAACCTACGAACTACAAAAACAATTCAATATAACCGAAGAACTCAACGAAGAGCTGCGGCAAAACATGGAAGAGCTTGAATCGTTCTATGAGGCGCTTCAGATACGAAACATAAAAGCGGAAGATGCACTGGCCGAGGTTCAGGATCTGTATAACAATGCACCGTGTGGTTATCATTCACTGGCCATCGATGGCACTATACTTCGCATGAATGAAACCGAGTTGAGCTGGTTAGGCTATACTGCCGATGAACTACTGGGAAAGATGAAGGTAACGGCTATTATGATACCGGAAGAACATCAGTCGTACAGAGACGACTTTGCCACGTTCAAGGAACATGGTTTTATTCACAACAAGGAACATACCTTTCTTCGAAAAGACGGCACTACGTTTCCGATATTGCTTAGTGCTACCGCTATATATGATCAACAGGGCAACTACGTGATGAGTCGCGGCACGGTAATCGATATTACCGAACGGAAAGTGACCGAGCAGAAACTTCTCGACTATAACCGGAAGCTCATGCACTTTAACGAAGAGAAGAATAACTTCCTGGCCATTGCTGCACATGATCTGAAGAGCCCCATCAACAATATTATTGGTCTTACTTCGCTTATCAACATAAGTCATCATGTACTGCCTGCCGATATACAGGAGTATATACGTCACATTCAGCGGTCGTGCTATAACATGCAAACGCTTATTACCAACCTGCTTGACATCAACAAGATTGAACAAGGTTCCATGGAACTTAAACCAGAACTCGTAAACATCAGCACGTTTGTGCGACAGCATATTCGCGCATTCAAAGAGCACACCACGGTCAAAAATATAACAATCGCCCTCGAAGATCACGAAGCTGCCGATACCTGCATCACGACTGATCTATCGGCTCTACAACGGATACTGGACAATCTTCTCTCGAATGCTATCAAGTTCTCGCCAAGAAACAAAAATGTTACCCTGCGCATACAACAAAATCAAACCTATCTGAACATTGCTGTAGAAGATGAAGGACCCGGTATCCCACCGGAAGAGATTAGTCTGTTGTTTCGAAAATTCAAGCGTCTCAGTGCCCGTCCTACGGATGGCGAAAGCTCTACAGGCCTCGGGCTCTCCATTGTAAAAGAACTTGTACAGGCACTCAACGGGAAAATCTCCGTAGAGAGCCGCGTAGGAAAAGGAACAATCTTCCTGGTGGAATTACCCCTGCAGTATGTGGAAAGTGATCCTGTAACGCAGTCTGTGCTGTGAGCGGTTATTGTTTGTTAGTTATCCGTTATTAGTTAAACGTTAATCGGTGGTCGTGTCAAATGTTTTACTTGACACATCACAGATATACTACATCTCTGTAAGAAAAATAAATGTCCCTCGAGTAGCATTCGGTGGAATAATGAACAAGGAATATTGATCAACGAATGTAGAAGTAAAAACACACTACCAATCCACGCACATCTTCAGCAGCCAGTAGCTGGAAGCCAGTGGCTTACGAATTGCGTATCGAAGAAAGTTTATTCCGTTCGTCTTGCAGCTCGCGTGAAAGCTTGGTTTGTTTTTCCATGGCTCTGCGCTTATACTCCTCATACTCGTTGGTGAGCATGTTAATGGTAAGTTTCTTTTCATGCAGTGATCGCGTGATCATCTTCATACGACCGGCGAAGGTCACGATCACGGCTGCCAAGGCTACCACAAGGATTGCTACGATTGTCAGAAATGTACTTTTTTCAACATCGATGCCCAATACAGAGATGTGCGTGCTGTCGTGCAGCGCTGCTTCCATCGACTGTTCTTTTTTCTGCAGGGCAGCCCTGGCTTCAGCAACCTGAGCATTTAATTGGGCGATGTTCTTTTGGGCATCATGAATCGCTAAATCTTTTGCGGCCAGCGAATCGCGGGTAATTTTCCACACACCATCAAGTACACTTTCTTTTACCACTTTATATTCCTTAAAGGACTGTGCCTTGGCCTTCATAATGCTATAGCGTTCGCGTAAGGTGTAATTCTCCGGTGGAGATTGTACCTCCGTAGCAGCGGGTTCCTGGGCAAATGAAAATTGAAAAGTCAACAGATATACCCACAGTACCACAAAGTTTTTCAGCATTTTCATAAGCGTGACTGGTTGAATTAGTTTTTGCAACTTACAGTAACTCGTACCTTTTTACCAGTTGAATTATTTCAATTGTAAATCCAATCGATCAAAGGCAAGCTGCGAGCCATTAGCTGCTATAGGAAAGCTGCTGTAAGAAAGCTGCTGGCTTCTGGCTTCCAGCTACTAGAAGTGTGGGCAAGGGTGTTGGGTGTGGCGGTATAGGAAAGCTGCTGGCTTCTAGAAGCACGGGCAAGGATGTTGATGTAGTGTGGTCTGCTGCTTTCCTTTATACCTCAAGCTTACTACTATCTCAGGAGCCAGCAGCCTGAAGCCAGCTGCATTTCTCACAGCTCAAAGCTCACAGCTATTTCCTCACTTCCATCCTTCCTCAATGCCAAGTCCAAACAAGGCGAAGTCGTACTTCACCGGATCGATGGGATCGAACTGACGAAGTCTGGCGGTAAGTTCAAGGGCCGTTTGCCAATCGGTTTGTGTTCGCTGAATGAGCCTGAGCTTGCGTGCCACACGGTCTACATGCAAATCGCAGGGACAAACCAGGTGAGCGGGCTTGATCTTCTTCCAGATGCCGAAGTCCACACCCTTATCATCCTGGCGCACCATCCATCGCAGGTACATTACGAGCCGCTTGCAGGTTGACTTCCGCGCAGGCGCTGGTATATGTTTGCGCGTACGGTGTGGTGCATCCTCCAGACTGAAAAATATCTGTTGAAACTGGTCGAGACCTTTTTCTACAGTATCCTGATCGCGCAGGTAAAAGGCATCTTCCAGTGATTTATGATTTTCATAAAACCATTTTAGTGCTTCCAGAAAATACAGCGTGTCCGTTGCATTGAACGTACGATGCCTGAATTCCAGGAAAGGTTTCAGATCACGCTCCTGGTGATGCAGTATAAATTGATGCGGATCGTTATCCATCATCTCCATAAGCTGGCGACACTTGTTGATGATCGTCTTCCGCTGCCCCCACGCCAGCACCGCTGCAAAAAGTCCTGCAATCTCAATGTCCTGCTTCTTCCGGAACATGTGCGGTATAGAAACCGGATCATTCTCAATAAACCCGGGGCGGTTATACAACTCCACCTTCTCGTCCAGAAATTCCCGGAGTTCTGCTGTCGTTAATTTAGCTCGCTTCACACGCCAAGAATAGCACAAATAGCTGCAAGCCACAAGCCGCTGGCTACTGGATGAGGCGTTGCTTTCCCTCAGGGTTAATTTCCTGTAGCCGTAGCCAGAAACCAGCAGCTTTCCAGCAGCCATAGGGTAGCAACTGGCAGCTAGCAGCCAGAAGCTTTTCTTGCTATCTTGCCCCCAAACCTGCTTGATCGTTATGAAGAAATTCCTCAAGTACTTTATCCTTTCGGTTGTGTTGCTTATTGTACTGGTACTGGTATATGTACTGGCAACTTTTCCGCCTATTATGACGGGGATGGCCGCCAAGACTATGTGCTCTTGTGTATTTGTTATGAACCGCGAACCTCAAAGTGTAGTAGCACAAGAGTTTCAGGTATTTCCGGGCATGCCATCGCTACCGTATGAAGTAAACCGGCAAGATTCTTCCGTGTCGGTAAAGATGTTCTGGAAGACTGGTAAAGCTATATACCGCAAGGGTCTTGGTTGCACACTGCTGGCGCAGATGGATGAAGAGCAGGTACGCGCCCAGGCCATCAAACGACCACAACCGGCATTGGTTGATCAGGATACGATCGCATGGCCTTCCGGCAATCAGTTACGGGATACACTGCTGCAGGGCATTGACTATAGCAAAATACGCGAAGCCGTAAATCAGGCTTTCGCCGATAGCGATCCGGAGAATCCTGTCTTCACACATGGTGTAGCCATTGTATACGATGGTCACCTCATCGCCGAGCAATATGCTACCGGCTATGATTACAACACGCGCATGATGGGATGGTCGATGACGAAGAGTATAACCAATGCACTCGTTGGTATACTGGTGAAGGAAGGAAAGCTGAAGGTGGAAGAACCGGCACCTGTAGCCGAATGGAAGAATGATGAGCGCAGCAAAATTACTTTGAACAATTTACTGCAGGCAAGCAGCGGACTCGAATGGTCGGAGTCATACTTCTCTCCTACTGCCGACTTCCATCAAATGTTTATCAAGAGTGACAATAAAGCAGCTTATGCAGCCTCGCGTAAGTTGAAATATGAACCGGGCACGTTCTTCCAATACTCCAGCGGAACAACCAATATACTCTCACGTATCATCCGCCAAACCACAGGCGACAGTGCGTACTATCGCTTTCCGTATGAAAAACTTTTCCATCGCATCGGCATGAATACAGCTATTATAGAACCGGATGCCTCCGGTACATTTGTAGCATCTTCTTATTCGTTTGCTTCTGCACGCGACTGGGCTCGCTTCGGATTGCTATACCTCAACGATGGTGTGTGGAATGGAGAACGTATACTTCCGGAAGGTTGGGTGAAATATTCCACAACGCCGGCACCCGCTGCCAAAGCTCGTCAATATGGTGCACAGATATGGCTGAATCAGGGCGATCCCAACGATCCGAAGATTGTAGAATATCCGGGCTTACCAAGCGAAGCACTGATTTTCGATGGTTTCGAAAAGAATTTTGTGGTAATCGTGCCTTCCAAAAAACTGGTCGTTGTGCGATTAGGTGTTACCCACAATAAAAATTTCAGTCTCGCGAATCTTGTGAATGGTGTAATCGCAGCACTTCCCCATTAATCAACCGGATAACGAATGCCGAGTATCGCGCGAATGCGATCCAGTGTCTGCATCTGTTGAAGCGTATCGTTGTGCGTCATCACCGGACTTTCGGTGAGACCTTTGCGCAGGCATTCGCCAACGTGACGCGCCTCAAACTGATAACCGTATCCTTCTTCGCGGTGTACTTCTATAGGCGTGGGTTCATCTTTACCCATAGCAATCTCTACCGTGCCGATGGCATTGTGAAAACGATTCTTCATCAACAATCTTCCTTCTGTTCCGGCAATCACAGCTTCTACCGGAGTGTGGGCCGATAAAGTAGCCGAAAGTGTAGCAATAGCACCACTCGAAAACTTCATCACCATCGAGCATTGTTCATCCACACCTGTGTCGTAAAATGTAGCAACAGCTTGTATATCTACCGGTATACCTAACAGCGACTGTGCAAGGAAGACAGGATATATACCGATGTCGAGCAAAGCACCTCCACCAAGCAGCGGATTGGTTAACCGCGGAGCCACGGGTGGTTCAGGATTGAATCCGAAATCCGCCTGTATCCATTTTATGGGCCCCAATACACCGGATTGAATGATCTCCGTTACTTTCTGATACTGCGGCAGGAACTTCGTCCAGAAAGCTTCCATGATAAATACGCGTTGCGCTTTTGCATACTGCAGAATCTCTACTGTCTGGCGGCTGTTCAATGTAAAAGCTTTCTCGCACAGCACTGCTTTACGATGTTGCAGGCAAAGCATGGCATGTTCATGGTGCAAACCGTGTGGTGTAGCAATATAAATAACATCTACATCCGGAGCGGATACCAAATCTTCGTATGATGTGAAGTAGGTAGGTGCACCGTATTGCTGTGCAAATGCCTGGGCGCGTGCTTCATCACGCGAGGCCACTGCTGCCAGTGAAGCGTCTTCTACCAGCTTCAGGTCGTTGGCAAACTTGTTGGCTATCTTTCCGCAGCCAAGAATACCCCACCGTATTGTTTGCGCCATAATCTTTGTATGATCGTTTGATGTTCGTGGTAAATTAAAGAATATTGGCGGATGGCAAAAAGAGGCACACACTTCCATTTCAAACAGTTCTCCATTGCACACGACCGTTGTTCCATGAAAGTAGGCACCGATGGTGTGTTGCTCGGTGCGTGGGCCGATATACATACTGCACACACCCTGTTGGATATAGGCACCGGCACCGGTGTAATAGCATTGATGCTGGCACAACGATCTGCTGCCCTGGCAAGCATCGATGCCGTGGAACTGGAAAAGGAAGATGCCACACAGGCAACTGAAAATGTATTGAACTCACCATGGCCCGATAAGGTAAACATATATACCTGTGCTATCCAGGAATTTACTCCAGGCAAACGATACGATCTGATTGTATCCAATCCACCCTACTTCGTCAACAGCCAGGAGCCACCGGACAAACGAAGAACGCAGACGCGGCACACGGTATCATTACCTTTCGAGGATTTACTGCAGGCTGTAACACGACTGCTTGCACCCGGCGGAAGGTTCAGCATTATACTGCCCTATACGGAAGGCAACCGGTTTATAGCACTGGCTTCCGGCTACTCGCTTTCGTGTATACAGCAATGGAGCTTTCGCACCCGGGCCGGCAAACCCGTTGAACGCTGGCTGCTGACCTTTTCAGATATACCAGCACCTTTGAACACAGGCGAAGTATTGCTGTACAAACAAAGTCATGTATGGGATGATTCATACATTGCGCTAACGCGAGATTTTTATCTGAATCTCTGATGCATGGCACAGACTTTCATTGTAATTTAAGCTTCTTACAAGACTGTTCTAACATATAAAATCAGTACATTCGTTACCAGCAAAACCCAAAATTCCCTCTTATGAAAAAAGTAAACACTCTCTTCGTCCTGCTTACCCTTGCAGGTAGCGCTTCGGCGCAAACATCCTGGAACATCGACAAGACACATTCGCGAATTGGCTTCAGTGTAGCACACATGGTGGTTTCTGAAACTGAAGGCAACTTTAAAGACTACGATGCGAAAGTATCTGCGAAAACTGCCGACTTTAACGGCGCTGATGTTGAGTTCACAGCCAAGACAGCATCTATCGAAACTGATAATGAAAAGCGCGACAACCACCTGCGAAGCGGTGAGTTCTTCGATGCTGAAAAATTTCCCGAGATCAAATTCAAAGGCAACCTGGTAAAAGAAGGAAAACAGTATCTGTTAAAAGGAAACCTCACCATGCGCGATGTTACCAAGCCGGTAATCTTTCAGGTAACGTATGGAGGCACCGTAAAAGCCAATAATAGCGAGAAGGCCGGATTCAAACTTACCGGCAAAGTTAATCGCCAGGACTATGGACTGAAATGGAGCAAGACCATTGAGTCTGGCGGACTGGTGGTAGGCGATGAAGTAGACATCATCTGCAAGATCGAGCTGAACAAAGCTTAACACTTACATTTTACCACGCAGGCGCTAGACGCCCATCGTTGTTCAGGATTTTATCACTCCTGACAACGTATTGCTATTCTTTTGTGTCTAATTGTCTGCGAAGAAGTAACCCATAGTGCCCTTCACCACGTATAGACATTATCCCAAACTCCCTATGAACATGAAAATAGAAGAAGAGATCAGTCAAACCAAATTTCGGAACCCTCTTCAAAAAGCCATTATCAATGTGATCTTCACGTCAAACTGGATCCAGGATCGTCAGCAGAATTTTTTTAAACCGTATGGCATCACATCGCAACAGTTCAATATACTTCGTATTCTGCGTGGCCAATATCCCAACGGTATATCCGGCGCATCGATCAAAGCCCGCATGATGGACAAGAACTCGGATGTATCGCGGCTGCTCGATCGTTTGGAAGCCAAGGAACTGATCGAAAAGAAACTGAGCCCGCTGGATAAGCGCGCTACAGACGTTACGATCTCTTCTAAAGGACTGGATGTGTTGAACGAGATCGACAAGAAGCAACAGGAGTTCGATGGCGTAATCGCCTTATCGGAAGACGAAGCGGAGCAACTGAGCGATCTGCTCGACAAGTGCCGCAGTCGTGATTAACAAAGGTACATATAGGTATAGCGCTCACGCTATACCTATATAGACCAGGTTATATCTTCGCCAGTTCTTCCTTCACAAAGTCCATAAGCTCTTTGATATAAGACCGGCTGAAGTCGAACCGGATATTGGCAGCTTTATATATTTCAGGAATGGAGCGCATATAGCCCAGCTTCAGTGCATTCTGATAGCCCTGTAACCCTTTGGCCGGATCTTTCCTGAAATTCCTCCACACCGCAATAGCACCCAGTTGCGCCATACCATATTCGATGTAGTAGAAGGGCACTTCGTACAGATGCAGTTGCTTTTGCCACAGGTAATCTTTCGCCTCCTGAAGCCCGCTCCAATCTGTAACCGTATCAGCAAACTGATCGAAGATATGATTCCATTCGCGCTTGCGCTCTTCGGGGGAATGGCTGGCATGCTCATACAACCAGTGCTGATATTTGTCGATCGTGGCCACCCACGGCAATGTTTCGATAAGATCCTCCAGGTGATCGCGCTTGGCGCGTTTCAGTTCTTCTGCATCCGTAAAGAATACATCCCAATGATCCATCGATATCAGCTCCATTGACATGGAAGCAAGCTCGGCCACTTCAGAAGGTGTGGATTTAAAATCATTCAGCTCCAGATCACGCGTCAGGAAGTTATGAATGGCATGGCCACCTTCGTGCATGATCGTTACCATATCGCGCAGTGTTGACGTTGCATTCATAAAAATGAACGGCACGCCAATTTCTGATAACGGATAATTATATCCACCGGGAGCTTTCCCCTTGCGCGACTCCAGATCGAGATGGCCCATCTCTTTCATAATGGAAAGACACTGACCGAGGAATGGATCAAGCCTGCGAAATACTTCTATCGTTTTTTCGGTAAGTTCCTTACCGGTAGTGAAAGGCTTCAATGCCTCGCGCCCTTCCGGATCAACCGCTTTATCCCATGGACGCAGGTCAAACACTTTCAGCGCCTGCTTGCGCTCCAAAGCAAACTCATTCAACAAAGGAACAACTTCATTTTGTATAGCATCCTGAAAAGCAAAACAATCCTGCGGAGTATAGTCAAACCGACCCAGTGATTTAAACATATAGTCGCGGAAGTTTGCGAAGCCTGCATTTACCGCCACCTTGTGTCGCAGGCCAATCAACGTAGAGAACAGACTGTCCAGCGTCTCTTTGTCTTTCAGTCTGCGGTTCGAGATCAGTTTATATACCGTCTCGCGTTTCTTACGGTCGGTATCCATCAATACCACCGATGCCTGTTGTAAGGTAACTTCCTTACCCTCCCACTCAATAGTCATGGCACCGGATATTTGTGCATACTTTTGTGTTTCCGTATTGATCTCGGTATAGAGCGGCACGTTCTCATCACGGAATATCTCGATCTCTTTTTTGAGAGTACGAATCATGATATCATAACCTTCCTCTTTCGCCAGTGCATCCAGGAATGGAGATGCCGCAGCTTTCTTATTCAGTTGATCAGATACCGGTGCCACCTGGGGCTGAATGTTCTGGATAAAATCCTGGTATGATTTACTATACGTTTCATTATCGGTATAACACGTCATGTTGATATAACGCCAGGCCAGATCTTCAGAGATGATCGACTCGAGTTCGCTGCGATCTTTGAACCAATGTTTCAATGCATCGATCGATGACAGATCGCGCTCCATCAATTGATCGAAGTATGGTTTCAGGGCTTCCCAGGTTGTAACCTTGAAAGCTTCCGGCAAAAATTTACGTTGTGGTCTTTGAGGTATCGCTATAGCAGTCATGATCTTCGGCACTTAAGGTTTGAAAAACATAAAATCAAAATACAGAAATAAAAATTCCTATTGCGGCAGGAAAGTATATTCTTTACCGGCCTCTGTGGCAACATCATACTCCAGGCTGGCGGGCAACTCAATGCGCGACAATTTTGCTTCCGGTGATATGATCGGATCTTTCACATTCACTACCTCATAAAATGGATTGGTGTTGGCATCGGCCGCTTTCTTTAGCACGTTCTTTCCTGCACCTTTTAAAGGTTGATGAACACGCAGCCTGCAAACGCCTCCCAGCTTCGATTGAATGCGAAGCGATGTAATCTTTCTGTCTTTCCAGGTAACATCCACTATATATCCTCCTCGGGCTACAAGTCCTTTTACCGATCCGTCTTTCCATGCATCCGGCAGCGCAGGCAGTATATGCAAAGCACCATCGTGCGACTGCAGCAGCATCTCCGCTATACCGGAAGTACATCCAAAATTACCATCGATCTGAAAAGGCGGGTGAGCATCAAACAGGTTCGGATACGTTCCTCCTCCCCCTTCGTTTGTGCCTACCGGTTTAAGTTGATCGGTAATCAGTTTATACGCATGATTACCGTCCAGCAAGCGCGCCCACAGATTTACTTTCCATCCCATAGACCAGCCGGTAGAAACATCGCCCCGCTGTATCAATGTATTGCGCGAAGCGGCAAACAGTTCAGGTGTGCGATACGGTGTAATCTGACTGCTTGGGTACAAACCATACAGATGCGAAACATGGCGGTGTTTATCGTTCGGATTATCCCAATCGTGCATCCACTCTTGCAACTGGCTATATTTACCCACCTGCATCGGAGCCAGGCGCTCTTTCAATTGTCGTAACGTATCTGCAAAAGCTTTGTCATTCTTCAATATCTCGGAAGCCTTGATCGTGCGCGTAAAAAGATCGAACAACAATTGATTGTCCATCGTAGCACCGGCCGTAATAGAAGCTCTCTCAGTGGCGCTATATTGATAGGTATTCTCTGGTGATACGGAAGGACTCACAATCATCCAATGATGTTCGGGATCT
Organism: Ohtaekwangia sp.; assembly: GCF_036786105.1. Taxonomy (NCBI): domain Bacteria; kingdom Pseudomonadati; phylum Bacteroidota; class Cytophagia; order Cytophagales; family Fulvivirgaceae; genus Ohtaekwangia; species Ohtaekwangia sp. The sequence goes on along the minus strand of NZ_DAIQRQ010000054.1, from coordinate 6,492 downwards.
TCCTGTAGTACATCTGCAAAAAAACGACTCGCGCCTTTCAGCACCGGGTAATACTGACGCAAAAACTGTACATCGCCAGTGAACATATAGTGCTCCCATAAATGCTGTGACAGCCATGCACCTCCCATTGGCCACAGGCCGTGCGACCTTGCTCCATCGATCGGATCAGTTACCCGCCAGATGTCTGTATTATGGTGACACGTCCAACCACGTGCACCGTATGTTTTGGAAGCACTCTCCTGGCCGGTATACGAAAGATCGTTCAACATCCTGAACAAAGGATCGTGCAGCTCGCTGAGGTTTGTTACTTCGGCAGGCCAGTAGTTCATCTCTGTGTTAATGTTGATGGTATATTTACTGTCCCACGGTGGCATCAGGTGATTATTCCATATACCTTGCAGCGTAGCGGGTTGTCCTCCCGGCTGTGAGCTGCAGATGAGCAGGTAGCGGCCGTACTGAAAATACAACGCAGCCAGATGCGGGTCGTTACCGGAAGCAAACTCAGCCAGTCGTACATCCGTTGTTTTATTGACAGCTGCGGTTGTGCCCAGATCAAGCGCAACGCGATCAAAATACTGGTGATAGAACTTCTTATGTTCGGCCAGCGCCGCAGTATATTTCTTTTTTACAGCCGCTTGTAAAAATTGCGAGGCACGTGCATGCTCATCACCGCTGATGTCGTGGTAGTTTTTAAAATTCGTTCCGATCGATATATAGATTGTAGCCGCGTTTGCTTTTGTAATGGCCAATCCTGATGTATCGGTTTTCACCGTACCGCCTTCTGTAATGGCCTGCACCTGTCCTTCAAATTCAACAGCACCTTTTACACCTTCATGATCGCCCGTAATACCGGTGATCACAAGTATATTTTGATCCGCACGCACAGCATGTTTCTGCCGGCTCTTCAGCGAAAGCTTGCAGGTAATGTTACCGGGCTTATCGGCCTGGAGGCGCATGATAATTACCTGATCGGGAAAAGAAGTAAATACTTCGCGGGTATACCGCACACCATCCACCTCGTACGATACGGTGGCTACGGCATCACTCAGCGAGAGTTCACGTTTATATGCTTGTGCACGATCGTGCCCTGGAAATTCTGCGAACAAACTTCCTACTAATTGCAGCGGCATGCCATCATTCAACGAATGTACATTCTTATCGGCCAATGCCTGTGCCTCGGCATATTTACCTTCTGCCAGTAACTTGCGGATCGGTTCAATATACTGTCCCGTAACCGGATTGATATTATTGTTCGGTCCACCAGCCCAAACTGTACCTTCATTTAACTGCAGCTCTTCCTGTTGCATACCGCCATATACCATGGCAGCCAACCGGCCGTTGCCCACGGGCAATGCTTGTTCCCATTGCGTGGCTGGTTTATCATACCATAATTTTAGAGGAGCTTGCTGTCCAAAGCTATTGAAGCAAAGCAAACTCAGTACTGTAACGATTCTGAATTTCATATACACGATTTTATCCTTAAAGTGATCACCACACAAATGTTTCAATGTGCGATGCCGTGAATATAAAACAGACCTTCAAACTTTCCGTTGAACAAAGCATTTTTTAGAGAATTATTTCGTGGCGATTATTGCACATCGCAATACACTATGGAGAAGAGCAAAGGCGAACATGCGTTCCGTTTTCATCCCAGGCAGGTGTTGGAACGCATCGGGGTGGATGGTTTTGTACTGGCATTGTTAAGTATGATCTTGCTGGCCTACCTCTGGCCCGAAGGTGGAGTATCGCAGGATGCTTTTTCACTCTCATCATTAGCGAACTATGGGGTATCGCTCATCTTCTTTTTTTACGGGCTTCGCCTGAGCGGCAAAAAATTAAAAGAAGGTCTTGGCAACTGGCGGCTGCATATACTCGTGCAGGCCAGTACATTCATACTTTTTCCACTGCTGGTGCTTCCTTTTAAAAACACATTCAGCGATACATCGGTGCAGGTGTTATGGCTTGGCACATTTTTCCTCGCGAGTTTACCTTCCACCGTTTCATCATCGGTTGTAATGGTGTCGATGGCGGAAGGAAATATACCGGCTGCTATATTCAATGCCAGTATATCCAGCATCATCGGTGTGTTCATTACTCCCCTCTGGATGGGCTTTGTTGTATCAGGTTCTTCAGAGAATATGGATCTGGGATCAATCATCCAGAAATTGATCGCGCAGGTACTGCTACCGGTTATTCTGGGGATAGCGCTAAATCCTGTGTGGGGAAATATTGCAGACAAGTATAAAAAACAATTAAAGTATTTTGATCAGGCAGTCATCCTCATCATTGTATATACCGCCTTCTGCGAATCATTCGAAAAGAAAATGTTCAGTGATCTCACGGCCGTAGAGCTGATCTTATTGGGAAGTTCTATGCTGGTGCTCTTCTCCACAGCGTATGGTATAACTGCATTGCTGTGTAATCTGTTGAAGTTTAACCGTGCCGATCGTATTACTACTGTATTCTGTGGATCAAAAAAATCGCTGGTACATGGCACCGTCATGTCCAAAGTACTATTCTCACACAGCACCATCACCGGCATACTATTATTGCCGCTCATGATGTATCACGCATTGCAGCTTATTGTAGTGAGCATGATTGCCCGTAAAATGGTGAAGAAACGTTAACTATCCGTTATCTTATACGGAAATAGTGATATAGAGTGATCGATCAGTCCAGTTTTCTTTCCATATAAATCGTTCCGGCAATGGGATTGTGCCGGTAGGGTGCGATGTTGTAAAACCCGAGAAGCCGGTACAATTCCTGCGCCTTGGCTTGACTCGGCACTGTATCGAGCCGGATGTATGCATAACGCAATTCCTTTGCCGTGTCGATGGCACGTTCCAGCAACTGTTTTCCGATCTTCAAATTCCTGTAGGCAGGCCGGACATACAGTCGCTTCAACTCGGCGGTGTTTTCGGAAAGCGCTCGAATACCTACACATCCAATAGCCGTTTCGTTGTGAAAGCATAAAAGCAGCGTGCCCTTTGGTTTTTGATATTGATGCGAAATCGTGTCAAGCTCTTTTTTAAAATCCTGAAACCCCAGGTCAAAGTCCAGCGACCCCGCATATTCTTCAAACAAGCGCCTCCCTTGTTCAAAATCTGCAGCTGTTGCAGCTGCTTTAAACTGAAGATCGCTCATGGTGTCAGCATTTTTTGAACTTGCACTATCAACTCCACCAGGCGTTCCCGCTCTTTATCTGACAGGTGCTTGACGAGGTTTTCCACTTGCGCATCCGACTGTCGATTAATCTCCCGGGCAATTCGCTTACCCTTGAGTGTCAACTCTAGCAGGTACACACGCTTGTCTTCCTTCGACTGTTTCTTGCGTAGAATGCCCTTCTTCTGGAACTGGTTGACGATGCGGCTCATATACCCTTCATCAACGCGCAATTTCTCCTTGATTTCCCGCGCTGTGATTCCCTGGTGGCTGTTCAGCTCATAGATGATCCGGGCCTCCGTCAATGAATGGTCGCCCTCAAGAATGTGGTCGTTCACAACACCTAATATAGCCGTGTAGAATCTGTTGAATTCCCGGACGGACGCAATGATCTGCTTTTGCATGCCCGAATAAAATATAAATACTTGACTATGTCAAGTATTAGCGATTCATGCATGCTATAATTCTTCTATTCTCTTCAAAAGACAATATCAATCCCTGTCCTGCCGATCGGCTGCATGGTTGGTGGTAATTTTTTGAGCTATTTATTCCCGCTTATAGCAATTATATCACTTTGTTGTATCGTGTTTCCAATCCTTGTAAATAAATCGTAGCGCATCATAATATGCAGGAATTGGTTCTGTCATGTGGTCTTCAAAAGGATAATGTTTATACTGGTGTACAAATGTTTTCAAACTATCATGGTTAAACAGTTTATCAAATTTCAATAAATCGTCCCGAAAAGCGCCATCTTCATTCCCTACGCTGTAAAAAATTTTCTTATTCCTCATTGATAGTTTTGGTAGTTTTCGTTCTGCCAATCGTAAAACATATTTATTGCCAAACCATAGTGAAGGGCTTATTGCGATATAAGCGTCAAACATATCAGGGCGCATAAGCATGCAATTAATTGTTGTCAGACCACCAAACGAATGTCCGGCAAATATTTTGAAAGGACTGGTTTTATAATTAGTCTCTATGTAAGGCATCAATTCCTGTTGGATAAAGTTTAAAAACTGCTCATTACCGCCTGATGTCTTATATTTAGAATCAACATTGCCGTCAAAGTTGATTAAGCTATTCGTAGGCGTGAGATCTTTTACACGATCCACATTAACAATGCCTACTACAATCATTGGAGGAATAACCTGCCAATGCCTTAAATATTCTATGTATGCAGAAAGGATGTGAAAATGATTCTCCCCATCTAAGAGATATAAAACGGGCAATGCCTTGTTTATATCCGCAGAGTCGAGTTTTGGAACATTAATATATACCTGGCGATCTTGATTTAAAACCCGGGAATGTATTAAATGCACATCGTTGGCGATACGATTATATAACTTTGGTCCTTGAGCTGTTGCCTGTGAACTGAGAAATATAAAGAATACTATGAAATGCTTCATGTATTTAACGAATAGTCCTTTATCGCCTTAAAATGTTAAAATGTCTCATTCGAAATTACCACCAGCGTTTATGCATACACCGTAGAGTGATCGTAACTATGTCATTGTCCATGTTACCCAACTAAGTTAGTTAAATTACTTTCGCCTTAAAAAAACACACTCTATAGTATATGCATTTTGCTGGCTGCCTTTTTATCTATAAGTCACTAAATAGTCAATCGTGGTTTCTGTCCCATTAATCGTTTTTGTCAACCGTTTTAAATTTCCGTTGTTATAGTATTCTTTACTTAATATTTCTTTGTCCAGTTGACCTTCAAGTTCTTTTGTGACTTTTATTTCTCTTTTGTTTGAGTCAAACTCATATGTCCACTTTTCAGTCGGCGGTATTTTACCCCAATAGGTAATGTAGTTTTTTTTTGTCATTATTACTTTACCGTCTTTGTACTCATAGTTCTCCTCCCAATTAATTCTTTTCCCCCTCATTCCTAGCGCCTTTTTGTTAATAAGTAAATCGTCCTTATATGTAAAGACTATTGATTCAGGGTAATTTCCAGAGTAGTCATAGCAAACTTTAATTGTGTTAAGTCTATTATCACTTGACTCATAAATAAAAATGCCTCGCTTAACCCATTTTCGGTATCTTATTAAATCCTCCTCAGCAGGAATGCATCCTCCCGGCTTTCCATCACCATATTCCGGAGCACCTTTCCTTAGTTTACTTCTTCTCTCAGATTCCCAAGTCTCCTGCTTTCTGATATTGTTCTTCGTAAAAAAATACTTCACTTTAAGAGTGTCCTCTTTTGAATTGTAATACAGTCTTTCTTCTGGAAAGTCTGCCGTGCCATATTTGTATTTGAATACACCATCAATTGGATACTTGCCGAATGCAGGTTGATAGTTATCAAAGATCTCATCCGTTATTTTTCCGTTCTTGATAATTGTCGTCTTTACAGTCACCAAGCCATGAATTTGGTCGGTCCAGAGAATTTGTCCAATGTCCCTTTTGTTATTAATTGCGACATGATCAGGAAAGATTTCCTTCTCTTGAGTTAGTCCTTGTTCCCAGGTAATTAAGATTAGTATCGTAAAGGTTAGTTGTCTCATTAGAAATTAGTCAGCTCTCTTAATGACTCACAAGTGTCTCATTTTCCATAACTCAATCATCACTTTTTTAATAAAACAATGTTTAACATTCATCCACACGCTTGATGTCTTTAGAATTCGTGAGATACTTCCCGTAGCCACATTTTTATTGATGCAGTAACTTAAAAAAAACAATAATGAAGCAAGGTTAATCACCATTACACTCCAACCGTTAACATGCAACTGATAACGATTAACTGCTATAGCAACAGCGCCGCGTACATAGAGCCTTGATAAACAGAAGGAGCTTCGGCAAGTTTTTGTACGGAAGAAAAGCCAAATTCATGCGCAAACTTTTCGAGCGCGGTATAGGCGATAGGATACGGCACCCATGTATTGGATCTACTGGTGTCGTACTCGACCAGTATAATTCTTCCGGCCGGTTTCAACGTGCTGCGGATCGCTTTCATGAAAGTATATTTATCTTTCACGTAATGAAGCGAGTTGGCCATCAGTACCCCATCCAGCAACGGAAGGTGGAGTTCATCATGAACAAAATCATGTTGCTGTGTTCGCAATGTTATACCATCCGGTAATTCTATTGTGCGCAATGCAGCAGCATCGGTATCAACAGCATGTATTATACTTTCTGCAGGAAGTTGGAAGGCCAGAGCTTTTGTGAATAGTCCACGACCCGCACCAAGATCCACCCAGACTTGCGGAGACGATGATTTTTCAATACCGGAAGAGATGAGGTGAATAGCAGTATCGAGATGCATGGAGTACCGTTGTCTGTTAAGCGTTACAAGTTAACCGTTGCACGTTAATCGATATAAGTTAA
>NZ_DAIQRQ010000132.1:0-2759 GCF_036786105.1 Ohtaekwangia sp. | reverse complement strand
GAATGGGAACGGTTCAGACATTTCTTTAAGCGCGAAGAGCTGCCCGCCAAAACAATTCTGTTGAAGGAAGGTCAGATTTCAGAACGAATGTTTTACATCGAAAAAGGTTGTATACGACTATCATTTAACAAGGATGGAAAGGATATAACGTTTCAGTTCTTTTTCGAAGGTGAAGGTGTGTCGTCTGCGGAGAGCTTTCGGAATGAAGAGCCGAGTTTATTTTCCATTGAGACAATCGAACCTTCCATACTTCACATACTAAGCAAGAAGGATTACTTCACCATGATCGAAAGTTCACCGCTTATCAAGCAGGAGCTGGAGCAACAAACCTTCGAGCGATTAATGTACTACCAAAAGCTGTTTCTCTCCCGAATTAAAAACAGTCCTGAGGAAAGGTATAACGAGTTGGTAAAACAAAGTCCGCATATACTGCAACGGGTGCCTCAACACTATATCGCATCGTTTTTAGGCATTACTTCCGTTTCGTTAAGCCGGATCAGGAACAGGAGATAGTATTTATTAACAATTGTTATCGCTCCACGGGGGTATCGCAAGCCAACTTTGTCTTAACAAAACCCAAAAGCGATGAAACAATATAAAATTCAAATCTCCCAGAACGAAATCAACGATCTGAACGAACGACTGATCAAAACGCGTTGGCCCAACGAAATGATCAATGAAGGATGGAAAAAAGGTGCACCAACTGATTATTTAAAAAAGCTGGCCGATTACTGGCTCACTACATTTGACTGGAAAAAGCAGGAAGCACAGCTCAACAAGTATCCTCAGTTCATCACCGAAATTGATGGTCAGAACATTCACTTCCTTCATATAAAATCCGGCAATGCCAATGCTACACCACTGATGTTGATACACGGATGGCCGGGTTCCTTCGCAGACTTCATCAACGTAATTGAACCGCTTACCAATCCGGGCAACGAGAATGACATGAGCTTTCATGTAGTGATACCTTCCATTCCCGGCTTCGGTTTTTCAACTCCCGTGAAAGAGAAAGGCTGGAATATGTTTCGCATTGCTGCAGCGTTCAGCACCTTGATGGAACAATTAGGTTATGCCCGGTTCGCGGTGCAGGGTGGCGATATGGGTGCCGGCATAACCAGTATCATGTCGGCATTGGCAGCGCATAAACTTATCGGTACACACGTGAATACTGACTTCTATTCCGTAGCAGGCCTCGGTATGTTTCCATCGGATACTTCATTTTTATCGGAGGAAGAAAAGCCAAGACTCGAGCGCATGAAAGCGTATAAAAAGAACGGAACAGCGTATCTTGAAATACAATCGACAAGACCACAAACAGTGGCTTATGCGTTGTCTGATAGTCCGGTGGCACAATTGGGTTGGATGATTGAAAAGTACAAAGAGTGGACTGACGAAGAAAAGGAATTGCCGGAAGATGCAATCCCTATCGATCAGATTCTCACCAATGTATCATTATATTGGTTCAATAAAATTGGTGCCTCCAGTGCCGAGATACTATACGAGAATATGAGCATGGCTTTTAACTGGGGATCTGATGATGGCGCCTCGCCAGAAGCCAGCCAGTGGACACCACCCAAAGTACCCGCAGCCATGACTGTGTATGCAAAGATTGAAGATAAATCGCTCTTTAAAAAGCTGATGTCTTTTACAGGTGAACCTGATCACTATATATTTCACAATAAAGGTGGTCATTTCCCTGCCATGGAAGTTCCGGATTTATTCGTGAACGACCTTCGCCAGGTTTTTGCTCAACAGACAGCTTAGTATGAATGCAAAAGAATTGATAGCATTACGATTGGCCAACCAGGGATTAACATCTGCGGAGTTTAACACTTGCGCAGATGTTGTCTCTCATTTCGGAGCCATGCAATCGCAGGATTATTCCATGGCGAAGTGGGCTGTTGGTATGCGCATGCAAAACGCTTCCGATGCAGCAATAGAGATGAGTATACAGGCTGGCGAAATTATCCGCACGCATATACTCCGACCAACATGGCATTTTGTTCACGTTAACGATGTCCGTTGGATGATGGAACTATCAGCACCCAACGTAAAGAAAGCCACGCAATATGTAGACAAACAGGTTGGCCTTACGGATGATATCTTTAAAAAAGCATGGAAGGTAATAGAGACTGAATTGAACCGCGACAACAACCTTACAAAAGAAGATTTAACCGATCGGCTTGCCAAAAAGAAAATCGAAGTAGAAGGTTTACTGGCAACACAGATATTAATACGGGCCGAATTGGAAATGCGCATCTGCAATGGCGAAAGAAAGGACAACAAAGTTACCTATGCACTCTTCGACAGAAGAGTTCCGCTTTCAGAGACTATATCCCGTAAAGATGCGCTTATAAAACTTGCATCGGTATATTTCAAATCGCGAGGACCTGCTACTGCCAAAGACTTTGCGTGGTGGAGTGGTTTGAGCATGACAGACACGGCATTCGGAATATCAGGGTTAGGCTCTGACCTCAAGAGCACTTCCGTGGATGGATTGAATTATTTATACTTTGAAAATACACAACATGATAAGAAGAAAGTAACAGCGCTACTTCCTTCTTACGATGAGTATATGGTCGGCTATACGGAAGGCAGAGATATAGCATTCCCTGCCGACATCGATAAATCATTTATAGGCAACGGTATATTCAAGCCGTTGGTACTATTCAACAACACGATAGCAGGTACGTGGAAAAAGGTAAAAAAGGAACCCTTTGTAGAAATTGAATTTATAGACGGCAACAAAAAGTATA
>NZ_DAIQRQ010000108.1:0-8803 GCF_036786105.1 Ohtaekwangia sp. | reverse complement strand
CTTGTAACGAATAACGATGCAAGTGCTGCATTTATGGGCGTGTAGTTATCACGTGCTTCCTGCGCACCTTTATTGTAGATCTCTTTTAGTCTTCCGTGATCGGTATCGTAAGTTGATTTCATGACGCGCGGGAGAAAAAGTTTGGTGCTTCTGATTCCTTTCCGCTGGCAGATGTCATCGATCTGAAACTCATCGTTCTTGGAGATTTCAACATTGGTGATATCAACGTAACGACTCAGGATGGAGATTACGTTTTTGTCATCGAACTCTTCACTCAGGACTTTAAAATCCTCCGGGCGGGAAAAAATGGAAACGCTTTCATCAAACTGATCTTTAAATTCACTTTCACCCAATACAAAAGCCGTGGCAATATGATCGCGCACGCCACCATCAAATAAATAAACAGGATCGCCTCCTATGCTGGTTTGAATACCATTGGTAAAAATAGGGATTGACGATGATGCATTGACGAGCCGCGGAAATTCAGCATAGCTTACCGCTTTATCTTTCAGGTTAATATACTTGCGTCCGCCGGTAATAAAATCGACCGCGCCTACAATGCAGACTGCTTTACCCGGATCATTCTGATAGTCGAGAAACTCACTTTCGGAGACAACCGATTGAACCATTTTCTCCAGGTTTCCCTGTCTGCCGAGATAGGGTTTACCGGTAATGGCACGCCAGATACTGCCGAGCGTAAACGAACCATTTTCCTTTACGGGCTTCTGACTAAAGAAAGTATCCAGCGTTAAGTTTAGAACCAGTTCCTTTACTTTATCAAATTTACCCAACGCGAGTGGTACTGCGAGGATAGCACCCGCAGAGATGCCCGATATAACATCCGGCTTATAACCTTTTTCCTTTAAAAGAACCTCAGCAGCTCCAAAGAGGCCGGCAATCTTGGTACCGCCTCCGGAAATTCCCAAATGTTTTTTCATAACCGATGATTTACAGAAACACAGAACAAACAAAAAAAGCCCATCTACCGCCTGTTCAAGCGATCGATGGGCCCTATGCCTACGAATATAGTAATTTCTATTTTTCTGTCAACAATTCATTTAAATTAAATACATAGTTACTTCAGCAGCCACCTGAATGCATCTCCCATAAACTCGCTGCACTGGTAATTATTAACGCCTTCCCAGCTGGTCATGTAAAGCGACACCATCCCCTCTCCCATGGCTATAATTTTACCGCCGTTCTTCACCGTGGTGAAGCTGGCAAAAGGATATTCCTCACTTTGGATGCTATAGCAGAACGGTGTGCCACCCGTGAGCTGTCGGGCGCCATGATAAGGTATGGATAAATCTTTTGACACGACAGCACTTGCTTTTGCCCGGCCACCCGATTGTTCTATTGGACTGTCTTTACCAAACTGTATGTTATAGGGACGCAGAATATCATTTACATTGGCTTGCTCGAGCGTAGACCAATAGTCTGCATCCATTACCAATAACAACGCCCCGCCCTTCTGCACATATTGCTGAATGGCTTTCACTTCGTCTGCATCATATTGGGCTGAAGGTATATGAATGAATAATACATCGGTTTTACTTAATGTAGCCGGTGTAAGCTTGCCTTTTGTATAGCTTACATCCGCATTAAGTGCAGTGGCATTCTTTACCAGTTCGCCATTCAGATATTTGATGCGCTCCACCTGGTCGGCCTTCTTATCGGTGGGAACTGCCGGATCAAACCAGAATATTTGTCCGTGGGAAACATCTACCAGTATATGTTGCCTTGAAGCTGCCGGCTGTGCCGCCAGCCAGAGCGATGTAAACATCAGACTACATGTGCATACCGCACGTGTAACCATTTTTACAGTGGTAATTTTCATAGCGGGAATGTTTGATTCAAACCTATGTTATTCAACGATGATGCCAGGGTAAATCGGGTTACCGGGTATATTTTCGCATCATTTGTTCTTTATAGTGTTCGATTATGAAAAATATTGTTCGGGTATGAACCAATATACGCATATCTTTATCTCTCACGCAAGCTCCAGCATGGCAGTTTTAGGAACCTCGCTCGTCAATGAAGTGATGCGCTCTGTATTTACCGGAATGGTTACGGTGAATAAAGTATATACCGAAGGAACCGTCTCAATGTCGATCGTACCGCGTAATACTTGTATTGATTTCGAAACAAGGTATAATCCCAGTCCATTGCCTTTGGAATGTTCACTTCCTACAAAGAACATATCCCATAATTTCAGCTGAACATCTTCCGGTATACCAATACCATTATCGCGGATGCGGATAACAAGACGATCGCGTTCCATGTTTGCCTGTACATTTATCTTGGGTTTATTATTGGGCTTTATGCTGGAAAAAAATATAGCATTATCAAACAGGTTGTATAAGATTGTATCAACAAGTGCCGGATAAGAACAGAACGAAAGATGATTCGGAAAATCGAACGATACATCAACACCACGGTCGCTGATCATGTCTGCAAACTCTGACTTCAGCTGCTCAACCTTTGTTGCAAACTGAATGCTGGAATAGTTACTCGGTTGGTTAATCTCATTGATAACCCGCAGCTTCTTCAACATACGATCCATGCGCATGGCTGTGCCTGACATTTTCTTCACCAGGTCGGGCAGCTCCCCCGTTTCACTATAAAGCGCTATATTACATAACCCCAGAATAGAACATATAGGCGTCCGCAGGTCGTGCGATGCCCGGTATAAAAAGATATCCATCTCGCGATTGGCATTGATCAACAGGCGCGTTCGCTCCGACACAAGTTCTTCCAGGTTTTCGTTCATGCGCCTGATGGCTTCGTTGGCGAGAATAAGATTTTTCTTTTGCTGTTCCAGTTTCATGCGCAGGTAAAACAAAAAGATTACGAGTATACCAAATACCAATGCCACTGATACTACAATGACTATCTTCTGTCTGAACGCACGCTGTTCCTGCATTCGCTTGCTTTCACTGAGCTCCAGTTTTTGCTCCAGTGATTGAATATCAAAGAACGATGACTTGAGCGATGACAGAATGATTCGATAAGCAGACAGATTTTTATAAAACTTGTCTTCGTTTTCTGCCAACACGGTTTCCAGCAGGTTGAGATCATTCAAAAGCTTGTCGCGTGTGGATTGATCCAGGCTGGATGCTCCTCCTGCAAGCTTTCCGTTAATGATCTCAATCTTCTTTTCAAAGTCAAGACGAAGATCATCCAGCAACTCATTTTCATGGCGTGCCTGTGCCAGAAGATTGGCAACATCGGTACGTACAAAAGATGAGTCTGATATTTTACCAATGAAGCTGTGCTGTTCTTCACCTTTTAGCTTCTGAACCAGCTCGTGAAATTTAGCATCCACTTTTCGCTTCACATCATCGGGCAACGCAGCTATTTCTGTATTTTTAAATACGGCATAGAATACTGTAAGCGATCGGATGGAATCCAACTGCGATATATCGAAGTTGGCCAGTATATCTTTACTGGAATTATTATCAACAACTGCGGCCTTCTTCTTTAACAGCGGCTCCACAACAAGCATCCTGCCGTCTTTGGATGATACGAGCTGAAGTACCTTATGTCCTGCTATGGTAAACTGCGCTGCCTGTGGCATCTCTTCATGAAGTGCCAGCGGGAATGTAGCTATACCTTGTGCGTTGGTAACCGATTCGGTAGGCTTCATTCCCTGAAAGGTTACTGTAAGACCGGCCAGCGGCTTATGATCCGGTGCTACAACGGTGAGGGTAATATTCTTATAACTCTTCTTCCTGACAATAATGGATAATATACCCTTACTGTAGTTCCAGGATTCAGCCTCCAGTGCTTCTTCCTGTATCTTTATATTTTTAGGCGGAAGGTCTTCCACCGGAACTTCATAGAAGACACCGGCTTTATCATCAATGCTAATATACTCTTTTCCGTTTATAGCGACATGTATATGCCATACGGGGCTTACCTGCTGATCAAAGGCTTTGATCTGGATCAGGTTCTTTTCCTGCGACTTTGCCGGAAATGAGATTGCCACAATAAAGATTAATGCTATATAGATTTTATATTCCGTCATACACCCTTTCATTCATAGTCGTTATTTGATGAGCGTATTGGTAATACGCTTAAATGAGTTCTTGACTACTACCATTTCATACCTATTTTCTGTAGTCTTTCGTTTCGAAAGTTCAAGACCAACAAACACTTCTTCTCCACTTTGCCTGTCAATTACCTTGATGCGATATTGACTTGAATATGGAATTGTAAGTGTAAAGGCTCCTGTTTCGTCGGTAGATGCTGTGCCTACCGATATATTGCGCAGATTATCAATAAGCAAGAGCTGTGCATGCGGAAACAGCTTTAATTCTGTAGAATCCTTCCAGCTTTCTTCCTTGTATTTCAATATACCGGCTATAACAAGCGGGTAATTTTGCAGGTCTATAGCGAGCTCGTATACATCATCGTTATTGTTGAGTCGGTTGGACGTCAGGAAGCCGTGCGTTCCACTTTCGTCCAGGTATATGCCGAAGTCGTCAGCATTTGTATTTACCGGGTAGCCTATGTTGGTAACTTCACCAAAACCCGATGGGATAACAGCCGCCTTAAAAACATCGAGGCCGCCCAATCCCGGGTGACCATTGGAAGCAAAGTATAATGTATTGCCGGCATCTATAAACGGAAAGCATTCATCACCGGATGTATTTATAGTTTCTCCCAGATTTACCGGTTTTGTCCATTGGTTGTTAACGAATGTAGACTTATATAAGTCCTTCCCTCCGGCTCCACCGCGCATGTCGGATGAAAAATATAGTGTCTTCTCATCCGGAGTGATGGCAGCATCTGTAATGGAATATTCTGTACTGTTATAAGGAAATGATCCGGTTATTGTCCAGCGGCCTTCACGAAGCTCGGCGAAATATAGCTGCAGGGTTTGTTTTCCCTTTTTCCGGGCAGAGATACCCGAAGCTATATAGAGCATCCGGTGTTCGCCATAGAATGTTACCGGCCCTTCCTGAAGTGCAGCGTGCAGCTCGTGGCAATATCGTACAGGTGTTTCGTAGCGTATACTGATCTGCCCCTGCAAAGTATCGGTCACCCGTTTGCTATAATACACGCGGTACAACGGGTCTGCATTGTTGCGTGCATGAAGGATCATCCCCTTCTGTGGGCGATTGGAAACAAACACAATACCACGATTATAGGGCACGGCAGCCAGCTCTCCGGCAGGAGAATTTATATCCATTCGTTTTACCGTATAGTGAATGGAGTCTTCATAGAGATACGCACGGTTCTTAAGCCGCCATATTTTCCGGATTGCAATCGGGTCAGACGGATTGGCTTTGAGATATTTTTGATACCAGCCTATAGCCTGATCGTATTGTTTCAGCGTGCAGAGTATTTCCGCATACTGGTACATGTCTGTCGGGGGCAGCGGCTGTTCCAGCGCCAGCGCCTGCCTGTACCACATCCCGGCTTCTTCAGGTTGGTGGATGCGATAGTACGCACGTGCCAGCTGGAGACACACTTCATTGTCGTGTTGTGGCAGCGCACGGTACAGCTCAATTGCTTTTTTGTATTGTTCCTGCCGGAAATATTCATCGGCTTGTGATGAACTGGTCTTAAAGATGGAGAAAACTGTTTCCTGGCCAAAGCTCAGATGAGTTGCCGCCATGGCAACAAAAAAGAGACCTGTGTACTTGATGGCAGCATATAAATTCATAAGCAGATTAAAAAATCAACGGGGCGATACCGCGTTGTGTTTAGTATACTTAAATATATAGTTCAGCATGAGCTCGTGTGCTCCGCGGCTGTTGCGCGAAACGGGCCCCGTGCCATAATCATACGAATAGCCTAATAATAGCTGCGGCGTAACTTGTGCCTTGAACAGGAAATCAATCGACTCCTGTTTTCTGTACGACAATCCTAATGCTAACACCTTCCTGATGAGCAGGCAGGCGTTCACATCATACGATACCGGTATACCTTGCATATATTTAACCAGAACACTAGGTTGAAGATCAAGCATAGCATCGAGTGCTATAGTATACCGGGCGAAGAGAAAATATTGTGCCTTCCGCCACGCTACCGTAACGGAATCGCTTATCGATATTTTATGAGGAATCACCTCCGGCGCTGACAGCCCAACTTCAATTTTGCGACTCTTGTAGTACAATCCTGCCCCGGTGGTAAAGGCCGTGCTGGATATACTTCCATTGGCAAGCCTGGGATCATACGCCGGGCTCGTGGTGATGAGACCGCTATAGTCTGACCGGTATATATTTACTCCTGCCTGTAACCCCATCGACAAATATGATTGATCAGTCATCTGTATCCGGTAAGCGTAATTTCCCTGGAAGCTCTGGTTCCGATGCACGCCAATTTTATCGTTGACAATCGATATACCTACACCGGTGTGACTATCCGCGAATCGAGTATGTGCAGAAAGCGTTT
This sequence comes from Ohtaekwangia sp., assembly GCF_036786105.1. Taxonomy (NCBI): domain Bacteria; kingdom Pseudomonadati; phylum Bacteroidota; class Cytophagia; order Cytophagales; family Fulvivirgaceae; genus Ohtaekwangia; species Ohtaekwangia sp. Next base: position 2,401 of record NZ_DAIQRQ010000108.1, on the reverse strand, counting down.
GTGTTACCGGCGCGCCATCAACAGCAGACCATTGGCTTCTGTTTAAAAATGTAAGACTCAACGCTTCATCATAACCGGCAACGGCAGGATTAAGAATAAGGCCATTGAACATGTACTGCGTAAACTGTTCTTTTTGCTGTGCGAAAGCAGCATCGGAGGAAATCAACAGGCAATACAGGACTGCTATGGTACGAATCGGGAAAAACGCTACGGTGCCGATGCTCTTCATATCACTGGATTAATTCAACAAATCCTTTTTTCTCCACCCACGCCTCGCCAGCATGAACCGATACAGTAAAAAAATAAGTGCCGGTTGGCACCAGCCTGCCACTGGTATCGCGGCCCGTCCACACGGTATTGCTGTTATTATAATTGGTTGCACTATAGATAATGCTGCCCCAGCGATCTACGATAACAACTTTATTGGAATGGTACCTGTCGATATTCCCGATGAACCACTCATCGTTCACACCGTTACCATCAGGTGTCAGAAGCTGTGGAATATTGAGCGCTATACTTTCAAGTTTTACAATTATAGGGAAACTGCAGGTGACTATATTACCCGATTGATCGCCGGCGGTATAGGTAACAATCGTTGTTCCTAACGGAAATGCAGTTCCCGGCTGGTGCGAAGATGTAAGACTCACATCCTGGCAGGAACCGGTAACAACCGGGGGCTCCCATGTAATGACAGCCGGCTCTGAAGTATCCGTAATAGTCTGAATAATGCTATCCGGACATGCGGTAATAACAGGCGGTATTGTATTCTTTACTGTTACCTGAAATGTAGAAGTGGTAGTGTTACCCGCCTTATCTTTGGCAGTATACGTAACGTTGGTGGTACCCACCGTAAACTCGGAACCCGGCTTGTGGGTAGCTGTAATACTAACGCCATCACAATCCGTAAAGGCGGGAGCTTGCCACGAAACAGGAGCCTTACAATGTGTAGTGGTAACGAGTATATTATCAGGCTTGCTTGTCACCACAGGTGCCACATCGTCTTTTACAGTTACATTGAATTTACATTGTGTACGGTTGCCGGCATCGTCTCTTGCGCTGTAGGTAACTTCCGTAGTTCCGATATTAAACTCACTGTTTGGATTATGCGAACTGGTCACTGTCACCGCACCGCAGTCTGTAAATACAGGAGGTATCCACGTTGCTTTTCCTTTACAATTACTACCGGCTGAAACAATAACATCAGCGGGGCAATTAACGGCAACAGGATCTGCTTTATCCTGTACCGTTACCCGGAAGCTGCAAGTCGTTACGTTATTAGCATCATCTGTAGCCGTATAGGTTACCCGGGTTGTGCCGATTGGAAAAGCTTCGCCCGGAGACTTTGTACTGGTAACATTTTTCAGATTGCAGTCCGTGGCCTGAGGTTCCTTCCAGGTAACAATAGCAGAACACGATGCCGTTGCCGGAACTATAATATCGGAGGGGCAGCCTGTAATAACCGGAGCATCGTGATCTTCTGCTCCTTCTTTACAGCATAGTGTGCCCCCGTTCTTGCTGGTGGCACTGATAATCCTGAACAAGCCTAATTGTTCTGCAGGATCGAATTCGAGTGAACAGCTAACCGGGATATCGGTGCTATAATTACCATTGACAAAAAGAGATATATTATTACCGGAAAATTTTCCATTTGACTGACCTGATACCGTAAATACTTCCCCCGGTTGAAGCGTCTTGATAAAAACAGTGCCTGAATTATCGCGCACTGTCACCAGCCCAGTAATTAATCCGGTATATCGCAGGGTTAAACTTGAAATACCGCCGGCACAGGGCTTGCAATCCGAAGAGGCCGGGCAGTTGCATGACTGCTGTGCATCCGTTTGCCAGGTTACAGCCAGCAACAATAGCGAAACTATACCTGTTCTGACAAAACACTGTGTGCAGTCGGGCATAGAGATATAGTATGCCCGCAACAGGCGCTCAAACGTTGATTTAGGCAGGAGAATATTCATACAGTCTACACTAGAATATATATAGTCATGGTATATATTCCACGAAAAGATACAGACTTTTTTATTGAAAGATGCGCTACTGCCTTACAAATATAGCAGCAAACACCATGTTGAGTATAATTCTCTACGTTAGTAAAAATCAAATTTCGATGGCATGATTATTTAATACCGAAATCCGCTTCAACGGACTGTCTATTGAACGATTGGTCGGTAAATATTCACAACTTCTCCCGCCTTATGTTCAATCGATAATAATATTGAAAGATATAAAAAAGGTCCCGGGTTTTCCCGGAGTCTGACTAATAGGTAATATAAATATAAACGGTATTCGTTTCGTGGCATCCCTTCATTGGGGGGATGATCATTGATCGTGAGCAGTCAGAGAGTGTTTGCTTACCGTAATAAATACAGCCAGCGGATAACCTGCTTTT
>NZ_DAIQRQ010000107.1:0-8895 GCF_036786105.1 Ohtaekwangia sp. | reverse complement strand
TTAATCGTTATCAGTTATCTGTTAATAGTTATTATACTCTTTCGGATAACTATTAACATATAACGTGTAACGCTCACTACCGCTATTTCTTCTTCCCTCCCAGCTCTTGCTGAAGTTTCACGATCTGTAGCGCGAGCTGATCGGATACAGATTGATTGCCAGGTGCTCCTTCCGGGAACTGGTTTGAGAAAAATGCTTTTGCTGTCCAGATTTCGAGTACATCTTCCGATGCAATGGAATATGGCTGATATTGGCGGTTATCCGAAACCATGAGCAGTTTCCCTTCATCATCGGCAAAATTGAAAACACGTTTGAAGACTATGCCATCTTCCTGCGTTACTACAATATATAGTTTACCGTTTTTTATACCGGCAACATCGTCCAGGTACTCGCCGAAAATGATACTACCGGGTTGTACCGGCAACATGGAATCGCCTTGTATTTCGAAGGCGCGGTATGTACGGTTCCTGGGAAGCACAGGTAAGCTGATCTTCGGCAGGTCTTTTACAAATTCAATATCCTGGTAACCGGACAAGTATCCGGCAGAAGCCTTCTGCATCACCAGCTCAACGTTCTCTTTATTGTTACTGTCCACCGTGATGGCCAGTACTTCTTTGCCCTGTTTGATGCTGCTGGCTTTGCGTTCCTTTTCAGGTACTTTGCTCAGGTCCTGGCTTACCAGTGCATCCAGGTTTACATTGAATATTTTGGTGATGTCGAGCAGTGATGCCAACGGAGGGGTTGCACGCTCTTCTTCGTACGCGCCTATAGCGGCCTGTTTCAATCCCAGCTTTTCAGCAAGCTGCTTTTGGGTGAGTCCTTTCTGGGTGCGAAGGAACTTCAGATTTTTATTGATGATTGCCATTATATATTGAGTACAAGTTACTAATTACAAAGTACGATCGGAATAAACAAAAAACTGTTATCCATCAGGTATAAATATACACCTGCGACAAAAACGCTATCATCGACTTCGTATACAACCCCGAATCCTCTCTCGCATAACCCTGCGAGAGAGGTTCAGGCGCAATACGCACAACGTTTCATTGAAGTTTTATAGAATCTGAATGGCAAAATCAGTTTAACTCCCTTAACTGCCTCAATGATGACACAAATCTAAAATAATTAGATTAAAAGAAAAACATTTAACTAATATTTTTAGTTATTTAGCGTCATGGAACGGAACATAGTGCACCTCGATCTGGACGCTTTCTTTGTAGCGGTGGAGTGTAAGAACAACCCCCGGTTGCTTGGAAGACCGTTGATTGTTGGAGGCAGCAGCCGCCGAGGCGTTGTTGCTGCCTGCAATTATGAAGCCCGCAAGTTCGGTGTTCATTCTGCCATGCCCATGTACCTGGCATTGCAACTATGCCCCGATGCCAAAGTGATCTCCGGAGATATGGAAGCCTATAGCCAGGCATCGCACGAGATCACCGAAATGATTGAAGCAGCAGCCCCTGCTTTCGAAAAAGCATCGATTGACGAGTTCTATATAGATGCCAGCGGCATGGATAAATACTTTGGTGCTTTCAAGTGGGCCACCGAGTTGCAAAAGAAAATTATAAAAGAGAGCGGCCTCCCTATCTCCATGGGACTCTCTGTTAATAAGCTGGTGTCGAAAGTGGCTACAGGCGAGTTTAAGCCCATGGCCAATCAATATATACCGGCCGGCACAGAGAAAGATTTTCTCGGCCCGCTTTCGGTCGATAAGATTCCGATGATCGGCAAACAGACATCCACATTCCTGTATGATATGGGTGTGCGTACGGTGGCCACGTTGCGCGAAATGCCTTTGAAATTTCTGGTAAGCGCCTTCGGTAAAAACGGCATCTCTTTATGGAATAAAGCACAGGGTATAGATGACTCGCCCGTGGTGCCCTATAGCGAGCAGAAATCCATTTCTACTGAAAGTACATTCGAAGAAGATACGATCGATGTAAAACGACTGAAATCCATCCTCATCGCGATGGTGGAAAAGGTAGCATTCCAGCTCCGCAGTCAGATGAAACTTACGTCATGCGTAACAGTCAAGATCCGCTACTCCAACTTCGACACCGAAACCAGGCAGGTACATATATCCTATACATCTTCCGATCATGTACTGCTTCGCACCGTAACTCAACTTTTTGATAAGCTCTACAACAGGAGAATGCTCATCCGCCTGGTGGGCGTACGCCTCAGCGGACTGGTACATGGCAATCACCAGATCAGTCTTTTTGATGATACAGCCGAAAGCATCAACCTCTACGAAGCCATCGACCTGATCAAGCACAAACATGGCGTAGAGAAACTGGTGCGCGCCACTACGCTCGATGTAAGTCACCGCGTGCGCATGGAGATGAACATGTTCAAAGGCAATCTGAAATAGAATCGATAACGGAATGAAATAAACAACGCTATATATTATGAGAACATCAGCAGTAAAAATCAAAAATCCGGTAAAAGAGTTATTCTTTATTATTGCGCCTCCCCGTCACATCATGAGCGATGTTTCTGTATTGAAAGACGATGTACACTATCTGACCGGTCGCGAGTTCGAAGACCGGTATTCCAAAGCACACATTTCCCTGTTCAAATATAGCGATGAGCACCTGGAAGATATTGTGAAGCATGTAGAGCGAAAGGCTGCACACTTCAAACCCTTCAATATTTTCATCAAAGACCTCAACGTTTTCTACAATGGGAACAACCGTACCATTTACCTGGACATTGTGAACAAGTATCCGGTGCGCGATATATTTGAGAAGCTGATCAAGGAAGAATCAGGCTATACACCGCACATCACCATTGCACGAAAACTGGCTGCCGATGATTTTCTGAAGGCATGGCCATATTTGAAAGACCTGCCCTACAGCCAGCATTTTTTGTGTGACCGCATTACTGTATTGGCACGGGCCGAAAACCAGTGGATACATTATAAGGATATTATGTTTGGTGAATACTAACTTGCAGACATCGTTATGCGATCATACTGTTTTTTAACCGTTATTGTCATGTTATTCACCAGAAGTATGTCTCCGATAGAAGTTCTCCGAACACATTTTGGCTATTCCGCCTTCCGGCTGGAGCAGGAAAATATTATTCAATCCGTTTTACAGAAGAAAGACACCTTTGCACTGATGCCTACGGGTGGCGGCAAATCGTTGTGTTACCAGGTTCCGGCACTGATGCTGGACGGGCTCACGATCGTGATCTCTCCGCTCATTGCCCTGATGAAAGACCAGGTAGATGCTTTGCGGCTCAACGGTATACAGGCAGCGTATTTAAATTCCACACAGTCGTACCAGGAGCAGGATGCAATTATCAGCAAAGCACGCTCAAAAGAACTGAAGCTGCTATACCTGGCGCCTGAAAAATTGCTGCGACAGGAAGATGCGAGCAACACGAACAGAACTGCCGCTTCGAAATTTATACCCTCTCCATTCTTTCAGACCATTCTCACGCTAAACATCAGTCTGATTGCCATTGACGAAGCACATTGTATCTCGCATTGGGGACATGATTTCCGTCCGGAGTATTTGATGCTGGCGCAGTTGAAAGAATCTCTACCAACGGTACCGGTAATCGCGCTGACGGCTACTGCCGATCGCCTGACGCGAAAAGACATTGTGGAAAAGCTGGCGCTCAAAGAACCCAATACCTATATATCGAGCTTCAATCGCGCCAACATCCGGTATACTGTGGAAGCCAAGCAGGAATCGTTCGAGAAGCTACTCAACTTTCTTTTCAAACGAAAAAACGAATCGGGCATTATATACTGCCTTTCGCGCGCTTCTACCGAAAAACTGGCGAACGATCTAAAGCTGAATGGCTTCGATGCCCTGCCCTACCATGCAGGGCTGGAGCGCGAGCAACGTGCCAAACACCAGGAAATGTTTCTGCGCGATGAAGTAAAGATCATGGTGGCCACCATTGCATTCGGCATGGGCATTGATAAATCCAACGTGCGCTATGTAGTGCACATGGATCTTCCAAAAAATATAGAAAGCTATTACCAGGAAACAGGACGTGCCGGAAGAGATGGTCTTGAAAGTGAAGCGCTGCTGTTCTATTCGTATAGCGATGTTATTAAACTGAAGCGTTTCACGCAGATTGAAGGCAACGAGGAGCAGAACACGATCCTCTTTCGCAAGCTCGACCAGATGGCACAGTATGGCGACCTCTCCTCCTGCCGCCGAAAATACCTGTTGAATTATTTTGATGAGGATGCTGACGACAACTGTGGTAACTGCGATGTTTGTTTATCGCAGGTAGAGCGCGTGGATGGCACAATCGCAGCTCAGAAAATTCTGTCTGCTGTAACGCGATTACAGGAACGATTCGGTGCCGGCTATGTAGTTGATTTTCTTCGCGGGTCGAACAGCGCCAAGATACAGGAGGATCATAAGAAGTTAAAGACATTCGGTATTGGTCAAGACACGAGCAAGGAGGAATGGAACCGCATCATTCGTGATATAGCCGCGCAGGGATACCTTACAAAATCAGACGGTGCCTACCCGGTATTGAAACTCACTGATAAAAGTATAGCCGTACTGAAAGGCACCGAAAAAGTGATGATCACGAAATCCAAAGAGATTATCGATGTACAGAAGTCTGTCACTGAATATGAAATTAACCTCTTTGAGAAACTGCGTGCCGTGCGCAGGCAGCTGGCAGAAGAGGAGAATGTACCAGCCTATATTATTCTGTCGGATGCCACTTTGCAGGAGCTTGCCACGTACCTTCCGCATACGCAGGAAGAGATCGGTAACATTTCCGGATTCGGCCAGATGAAAATAGAAAAGTATGCTTCCCCATTTATAAAAGCGATTATACAATACAGCGAAGCGAATGGGCTGGCTTCACGCATGCACCTGAAAGCTCCGAAGCGCATCCGTAAGGAAAAAACCGAACGGGAAAGCGACACCAAGCTGCAAAGTCTTACACTTTTCAACGAAGGCAAGACACTGTCGGAAATTGCCGCCCTGCGAGGACTCAGTATAGGAACCATCGAAAATCATCTGGCCTTTTACATACAGCGTGGCCAGCTAACCATTTACCTGTTGATGGATGCCGACAGACTTCAGATCATTCAGCAAACCATCGAGCGCATGGGAGGTACAGCACTCGCGCCTGTAAAAGAAGCGCTGGGCGATAATTATACCTATGGCGAGATCAAGATGGCACTGGCGCACCTGGAGTTCCTGAAATCAACACCAAGCCGCAGCGATGATGGTGCCCTGGATGAAACGTAAATACTGATAGTATAGATATAGATCGCCATGTACCTGAATTGCCATACCGGTTTCAGTTTTAAATACGGGATGCTTCCGGTAAAAACGCTTTTTGAAGAAGCCAGGCGATGCGGTGTGCACAAGCTGGTGCTTACGGAAATTAACAATACAGCCTCCTATATGGAGATGCTGCGCCTGTGTAATAATTACCGCCCGGAAAAAGATGGTCTTACGAAATTTGGCGAGCAGCCTTACCTCCTCGATATAGCGGTGGGCGTTGAGTTTCGCCGGGGAAATGAGCTGCTCTACATCGCCATTGCGAAGAACAACAGCGGCTTTGAGGAGATCAACCGGTTTCTCTCCCGTTATAATCGTGAAGCAAAAGAAATTCCGTTACGCGCACCTGAATTCAGAGAGGTATATATTATCTATCCTGCAGATAAGCTGGAGCCGGAAGAACTTCGTCTGCACGAATATATTGGCATCGCTCATCATCAGCTCAACCAGTTTGCGCTTTCTCCACAACGGAAGGCATACCCGCAGAAGTTTGTTATACTTCACCCGGTAACGTTTCTTCCTCCCTTGCGGAATGCACAAGGCAAGCTGACCAGCAAAGACTTTAACGCGCATCGCCTGCTCCGGTCCATTGCCAACAACACGCTGCTCAGCAAGCTCCCGGAGCGCGAGCAGGCACGCATCGATGAATATATGTTGCCGGAAAAAGAGCTCATCCAAAAGTTCAGCCAATTTCCGGAGCTGATCAGCAACACAAAAACATTGCTGGATGCATGCAGCATCGAGTGCAAACAAGGTGAAGACAAGAACAAAAAATACTTCAATCGCACCAAGCAGGAAGACCTCGACTATCTGCGCGCCGAAACACGCAAGGGTTATACAAAGCTATATGGCCATGACGAAACGGTTTGGCACGAGCGCATTGAAAAAGAATTGGCGATCATCGATCGGAAAGAGTTTACAGCTTATTATCTCATCACCTACGACCTCATCAATTTTGCCAGGCGGGAAGGATATGAATTTGTAGGGCGCGGCAGTGGAGCGAACAGCACTGTAGCCTATTGCCTCGGCATTACCAACGTAGACCCGATTGAACTCAATCTATACTTTGAGCGGTTCCTCAATGAAGAGCGCTCCTCTCCGCCTGATTTTGATATCGACTTTTCGTGGGATAACCGCGATGCAATCTACAACTATATATTTGAGCGTTATGGCTCCGATCATGTCTGTCTGCTCGGCACACATGTTACGTACCAGGGCCGATCGATTTTGCGCGAGCTCGGCAAAGTATTCGGGTTGCCCAAAGAAGAGATCGATGCGCTGGTGGAAGAACCGGAGCGATACGGCAGTCGCGATCACATCACTGAGCTGGTATGCCAATACGCCCGCTATATCGTGGATAAAGAACTGCCTGCTAACTTTTCCATTCATGCCGGCGGTGTATTGATTACCGAGAAACCGATCTATGCCTATACGGCTACCGAGTTACCTCCCAAAGGGTATCCTGTATCGCATTTCGAAATGCACAATGCGGAAGACTTCGGCATCTATAAATTTGATATACTCAGTCAGCGTGGTCTGGGCCACATCAAAGAGACTATTCGTCATGTGAAACGTAACAAGGGTATCACGATTGACATTAACCGCTTTCAGGAGTTCAAGAAAGATGAGAAAATAAAAGAGCTGCTGCGTGGCAGTCGCGCGATTGGCTGCTTCTATGTAGAATCACCCGCCATGCGTATGTTGCTGGGCAAGCTTCGCTGTGACGATTACCTCACGCTTGTAGCCGCGAGCTCGATCATACGCCCGGGGGTTGCCAGCTCGGGGATGATGCGCGCCTATATCGAACGATACCATGCCAGGCAAAATGGACAGACGTATGAGTCCATTCACCCGAAAATGGATGAACTGATGGCGGATACCTACGGTGTAATGGTATACCAGGAGGATGTGATCAAAGTGGCACACCAGTTTGCAGGGCTTACACTGACGGAAGCCGATGTATTGCGCAGAGGAATGTCGGGTAAATATAGGTCGCGTGAAGAATTTCAGCGCGTACGCGAGCGTTTCTTTGCGTGTTGCCAGGAGCGCGGCTATGAGCAGCATGTGATCGACCGTGTATGGCTGGAGATCGAAAGCTTCTCCGGTTATTCATTCGCCAAAGGGCATTCCGCCAGCTATGCTGTGGAAAGTTATCAAAGCCTCTACCTCAAAGCGCATTACCCGCTGGAATTTATGGTGGGCGTTATCAACAACTTCGGAGGCTTCTACCGAACCGAGTTTTACTTTCACGAAGCACGCATGGGTGGCGCGAAGGTTGAAGCGCCCTGCGTTAATCACAGTAATTATCTCACCACGATCTTTGACGATACGATTTACGTAGGCTTTGTTCATCTCAAAAGCCTCGAAGCCAAAGTTGCAGAATATATACCGCAGGAACGCGCACGCAACGGCCCCTATACCAGCTTCGACAACTTTCTGCGCAGGGTGCCGCTGGGATTGGAACAGGTGCGCATCCTCATCCGTCTGGGTTCATTCCGCTTTACCGGGCGCAACAAACAGCGTTTGCTTTGGGATGCCATGCTATATTTCGGTCAGGCGAAAACACACAACCGAAATACCAACGAGCTTTTCGATACCGCTCCCAAAGATTTTCCTTTGCCCGAACTGGCACGCAATGAACTCGAAGATATATTTGATGAAATCGAATTGCTGGGGTTTCCATTGGGTGATCCGTTCCGTCTTCTTAAAACAGACGATCGCGGTAATACATCGGCACGCGACCTCGCCACGCGCATTGGCAAAACCGTGCACATCATCGGGTATATGGTAACGGTAAAAAATACCTCCACCAAAAGCGGTCAGTTGATGAATTTCGGAACCTTCTACGATCAGCACGGAGAAGTTTTCGACACGGTACATTTTCCGAATATAACAGCGAAGTTCCCGTTACGCGGCCGTGGGTTTTATTCCATTAAAGGCACTGTAACCGAAGACTTCGGTGTATATACCATTGAAGTAAGCTACGTGGAAAAATTAGCGCTCATCAACAAGCGACCGGAAATTTCTTTCCAGGAAATGCCCTGAGTATATACTTGCTTATTAAAATTACTTCTTCAACAGATCGCGTATTTCCGTAAGCAGTTTGATATCGGCTGGTGGTTCTGCAGGAGGTGCGGGTGCGCTCTCTTCTTTCTTTTTCAGCGAGTTCATGCCTTTCACCATCAGGAATATAATGAACGCCAGGATGACGAAGTTAAGCACAACGGTTACAAAGTTACCCCATGCAAAAACAGGTCCCAGCTTCTTGGCTTCCACCAGCGGCAATCCATACGGCACTTTCTCCGAAAGCGGGATATATAGATTTGAAAAATCGGCATGAAAGGCAATGCCCACCAGCGGCATGATCAGATCATTCACAATCGAATTTACAATCGTTCCAAAGGCGCCACCGATAATGACACCCACAGCCAGGTCCATTACATTTCCGCGCAGGGCAAATTCTTTAAATTCCTTTAACATAGCATAAGGTTTTGATTCCACTTAAAATACATCATATTACCCATAACAACAAAATGATAGTTTACCAGGTATCTGAAAAAAAAATAGAAAAACGCCATAGTAAAAATTACTGTAAACTCAATACCTGATTTATCCGGTATTACCC
>NZ_DAIQRQ010000053.1:22313-39006 GCF_036786105.1 Ohtaekwangia sp. | reverse complement strand
GCGAATCTTCTTCTCCTCTTTTTTTATCCGTTCAGCCAGTTCAAGGCTGGCACCCATCTAATGCTTCGCTCCAGTTGCTCTAACAAACCGGTATCGGCAAAGCTCATGTACAAATTTAGAGAAACGATCAGGTGATCGATAATGGGTATATTCAGTATTCTGCCAACTTGTATCAGGCGGTCGGTCAATTGGGTTAGGTATCGGGAAAATGGGAGGCGAGGGGTCGCCTCCCATCACTTTTTTATTTCACGGTAATTCTCACACCTTCGCTATGGCTGTTAAACTCCGGGGCATACATACTTTGTATAGAAGTGATGCCATTGGAGAAGTTGCCTTTGGCGCTCACGCGTAAATCGTATTCAAAAACATATACTCCTTTTTGTACAGAGTCGAAGAAGAAATTGGTGGAGGCATCTTTAGTGCTTTGATAATACCCCAGGCCGTCCTGCCATTTATACTGGGACAGTATATCTACGGGTTCCAGGCCCGAGGCGCGCATGTCCTTCATGTGCAGAAATTCCATTGGGCGGTCAACACGCAGCTCAATGCGAATGCGTAACAATGCGCCTACTTCGAGTGGATAGTTGGTGGTTACTTCTTTCAGCAGTTCACCGGTATCGGTATGTTTTACTTCGAATACTTTTTTGCTCAGTTTCAACGGCGTTGCTGCCGGTGTAATTTTATCCAGGTCTTCAAAGTATTGCCAGTATAGTCCGCCCCAGGCGATGCCATCATCTTTTTTCGTGATCGTTACTTCGGCCAGCGATGCATTTACTTCGTTTCCTTTCCACGAAGTTTTAAAATAACCCGTGCCGGCTTCGGCTTGTTTGGTATCAGGTGTTATTGACTTGTGTCCTATTGTTACTTCCACTTGCTTGTCAAGTGGCAGCCAGTCTGTTCCGCGAAGCAACAAGGCATATACGGCTTCTGTTGTGCATTTAGTAGTTTGCCATTGGTTGGTCTGTTTATGTTTCAGCAGCCATACACGAAGCTCGTCAATCGTCTTGATGTCTTGCGGCTCGATCTCGGCAAAGGCTTCTATCAGCAGGGCCTGTGTCTCCACCGGAGCTTCATACCAGAACCAGCCGGCTATATTTTCTTTCCAGTACATACCCAGCTCATCACTGGTTATGCTGTTTTCTCTCAGCGACCGCAGAATGTCTTTGGATATATTTACCTGGTGATCGCGATGCTGGATCAACGCAATTATTCCCTTTGAATAAAGGTTGAAGTCGTGCCAGTATTGTGCTGACTGTACCTTATAATACGCTGCCGCTTCTGATGCTTTTTCACTCAAAGCAACTTCCGGGTAGAAGCTTCGCATATACAGGTAATGAATATGATGATAGGATACGTGCTGATCGTTTATATACTCCTTCGCCAACCGGTTGCCTTCTGATGGAGACGAAGCTTTTGCACGAATCTTATCAGCTTCGTTTAGCAGGACGCTATAGTCTTTAACCATTTCATTGTCCAGAAACAGCACGGCTCTGTTCATCATTTCGGTAACGGTGTTGTCTTTTATAGTTACCTTCAATTGTTTCAGATGACCGAAGCTCACGGCTATATGTTGTGTGATGTAGGCGCTTGCCCGATCGCAGCCGCTGAACCAGGGAAAACCTCCGTTGCCAAGCTGCATATCTTTTAGCTTGTTGATCGTGGCTTGCTGATCGCTCACCGTGTTCAGATCGAAGAGCAATGCGATTCGTTTCTTTTGCTCAGTTTCATTTTCAGCATCGCGCAGCCACGGTGTTTCCTGGATGATCAACGATTTTAGTTCCTGATTTTTTTCAAGGTTGCTCACCAATGCATTCGAGGATGCCCACTGACTGAATACCTGTTTGATTTTGGGTGTGCTGTTGAGAATGTGTGAAGCCAGTGCATTGGCATAGTAGCGCGAAAAAGTCTGCTCGGCACATTCGTATGGAAACTCCATCAGGTACGGCAGCGCCTGTATTGCATACCACGCAGGGTTAGATGTAATTTCCAATGTAACCTGGTGGTGCTGCAGTGTAGGAGAGGTTGTAGTCTTTAGCTTGTCGAGCGTGAATGTTTTGGTTTGGCCCGAGCGTATATACATCGGCAGTGTTTCTGTTACCAGCATCCGGTTAGGCAGCACAGGCAAAGCATTCTGTTCGCCATCGGTAAAGTTACCGGCTTTGGCCAGCACTTTATATTGAACAGCATCTATACCATCAGGCACTTTCAATTTCCACGATACTTCTGTGTTTCCTTTTGCGCTTATCCTGAAGGTTTGATTACGCACTATATTTCCAAAAAGTGCATCTACCGGCTCGCCTGTTGCGGCATTGGTAAGCTGCAAGGCAACTTTACCTTCCTGATTTTTACCGGAGAGATTGGTAACCTTTACCGAGAAAATGATCTCATCGTTTACGCGAAGAAAGCGCGGTGCATTCGGCATAATCATCAATTCCTTTTGCGTAACGGCTTGCAGCGTTTTCGTAGTGGTGATCAGATCTTTGGTGTGTGCCAGCAGTTGCAGCTTCCAGCGCGTGAGCGACTCCGGAGTAGTGAAGGTAAACTGTATTTTCCCATTCTCATCGGCTGTGAGGTGAGGAAAGAAGAAAGCAGTTTCATTAAAATTCTTTCGCGCATTTATTTTCGCCATCTCCTCATCCATTTTCTTCTGCCCCGACTTGGTGCTGATAATGATCACACCATTGGCCGCGCGCGCACCATAAAGCGCAATAGCCGCTTCACCTTTCATTACCTGAACATTGGTAAGATCATCCTGATCGATTTTAGAAGATTCAACAACAACACCATCCACAACATATAGCGGTTCAGCTCCACCTGTAGTAGCGGCCCCACGAATTATGATCCGCGCATTGCCACCCGGCATACCGGTTATCTGTACGCCAGCAGCGTTTCCTTCGGCTAAAGCAAAAACTACATCACCTTCTGCAGGAGTTTCGGTTACTATTGTTGTTGCGCTCGCTGATAGCATTTTCTTCTCAACTGTAGTACCATAACCGGTTACTACAACTTCTGATAGTGCCATCACTTCTTCTTCCATCAACACATTGATTGTGTTCTTGCGGCTTACCGTTGCCTCTGCTGTTGCATACCCGATAAAACTATATACCAGCACATCGTCTTTATTGGCTTCAATCATATAATTACCTTCTGCATCCGTAACAGTTCCTATGGTGGTACCCTTTACCACTATATTTACGCCTGGTATAGGATCGCCATTCTTGTCGGATACAGTGCCGTAGATATAGCCTTCTTTTCGCTGCTTTGTATTCAGCATACTTACTTTGGAAGGATTGGCAGGATCAGGTCCCACGATATATAGCCGGCTCAGGTATTGCCGGTTGGTATAGCGATTGTTGGAGACGTTAAATCCAAACCACTCGAACTGGTCATACTGTTGATGCGGTATAACGCGGGCCCGATAAGGTATAGGCTCGCCACCAAACGCGAATGGCGAAGTGCCGAAACTAAGATGAGCATTCGGACGATAGTTGCTATAGTATGACCTTGTTTCTATTGGATTGAACGACCACGCATGTTGCTTGAATTGATCGAGTGAAGCATCGTACATCGAAGCGAGCATCTCGGCTTCTTTCCGCGATGATTCATCACCCTTAATTGAAAAGCTCCATGTTTGTTTCCCTCCGGGTTGAAGTTTGTCTTTAAAGGTGAGTGTTTCAATTTCAATGTTTTTACGCTCTGACGTGACTGAAAGAATACGACTGTCAGTCAGCGATACATTGTAGACAGCAGTAGTAGCGTGAACCACAAAGCCCTCATCCATGCTTTCTGTAATAGGAATGGTAAGTGTAGTGGTGTTAGCCGCGAGATGCTCGGTATATGTTTTAATAATCGTGTGGTTACGCTCCAGGGAAATTGTAACCGTAATATCGCTGGCTGCCGAGCCAATCTTTACTTTTGCAAATTCACCTACACGATAACTCGGTTTGTCTGCTTCCATGAACAGCAACTGGTTATCGGCCACGGTACGGCTGCCGGTTTCCATAACCGAGAACTGATGCTTATCGGTAATAATCATACCCGCAGCATCGGTAGAAGTAAGCTCCATGATATAGCGTCCCTGCGGCCACGTGTTATTTATCTTGAACTTTACTTCTTTCGCTTTGGCTGTATTGAAAGCCGCGCTAAACATGGATTTACCTTTCTCCCATTTGGTCGGATCACTTTGATCCTGGTAAGAATCATGCGGAAAGAGTGCTTTAAATTCGGCTTCACTTAGTTGAGGCAGATCAGGTGCATCCCACGGTCGGGGACGTACCGGTGTTTCCGGTGATTTCAATTTATAGATCGTGATGGTGCCTTGTGCCGGTATAAATTCTCCGTTCAGGTTCTCAGTCACTACCGTGATGGTATTCTCCGGAACTTTTCGGTCTATAACAGAAGCCGCGTTCAACATTGCCGATAATGTATGATAGCCCACCCGTACCGTTGTAGAGGCACTTCTTGTTTCTCCGTTTATGTCGATAACATCCATCGATACTTCATATTCAAACACCGGTCTTTCATCTTTCGATACCGATTCATCCGGAGTGGCCGGAAAGCGAATGGCAGCTTCGCCATTTTTATCCGTTATACTTTGTCCGGAAGCAATTTCCTGTTCTCGCTCATCGGCGTAATGATTATACCAATAATACCAGCGCGGATAGCGCACCACTCGCCTTACATGATAGCTCACCCTGGCACCGCTTACTTTAGCGCCGTTAAAAGCAATGGCGGTTCCTGTTACAGTTACTGTATCGTATACCTGGAATGTTTCTTTCACCGGTTTGAACGCAGCTTCGAATGTTGGGCGCTTGTATTCTTCTACCGAAATCTCCAGTTCTTCGTAATCAAAATCATAGTCATCGTAAAATTTGCTCTCGCTCTCATAATCTTCATCGGCATACAAGCTATATTCTCCGGTAAGACCGGAAGCCGGTAATGTAAACTCGCCGCTGAAAGAACCGAACGCATTGGTTTTGAGTCGCTGCGATCCTACTTCTTGACCGTTTACATCTTCCAGAAGTACCTCCACATGTTCGCCTCCCACCACAGTTGATTTCTTTCCTTTGGTTTTGATAAGTATACCTTTGAAATATACGGTTTGCCCGGGGCGGTAAATGCTGCGATCGGTAAACATAAACGTACGTGCCGTGCGCTCTTCTTCATCTTCATCCTGGCGATGGTATAACCGGTATATATTGTAATCGCCAAACGTAGCATGATCTTGTGCGGTACTAACCGTTGCCGTGATCGAATACAAGTCATAGTCCTTCTTTTTGACCTCGATAAATCCGTTCCTGTCTGTAGTCTGTTGTTCCAGGGTGATCAAGTCGGTTCTGTCTCCCGGGCGATATCCGCTGAGCTGTACCGTTGCTCCGCTTACCGGCTTGCCGTTATTGCGATCAACAACCTGGTACCGGTATATATCGTTATCGATGCTTTCAAACACCACCAGGTTGGTAACCTGTACAGAAGCATAGGCAAATGCGCCTTTCGATGTTTTTACAGAATCAGCGGACAGGCGAGCCAAAAAGATATAGGCTCCCGGCATCAATTCAGGAACTACAATCTCGGTGCTGTGTTGTTGATAGTCGTGAAGGTTTTGAAGTGCCACGTGCCATAGGGCAGTCGCTTGCAGGGTATCCAGCGCGGCTAATCGGAGCGAGTCTTTATCCATTCGGTAGAATTGCTCTGCAAAATCACGCGTAACCAAAAATGCTTTGAAAGATAAGCGGTCAATGTTGGTATACTCCACGCGTATCCGCGAGGGCTGATTTACCGGTATATATCGCTCCGCGGTCAGTTCCAGGTGGGGATTCTCCATAACGTGTTTCATCGCACGGCATCGCTGGCCGCCATCGCTGTCGGGAAAGCGCGCAATGGCCTGGTTACAGACTTCCATGGCATCTCTCTTTTTGAACTGTTGCTGTTGGTCTTCCTGCGAATATGCATTGCCTTCTGCGTAGTAGATGGATGCTATAGCAAAATCGACCAGCGCAGAAGCAGGGTGCTTTTGATACGTAGCGCGAAGGTGTTGCAAGGCCTGTACATGCAGGTCGCGCGCATTATCAAATATACCCACTGACGCAATCCAGCTTAGCCGTTCGATTTCAAGATCTATATAAGCACTTGTATCTTTGGCGTTTTTGTGGAACAACAATAACGATTTGTATATCGCGAGCGCCTGCATCTCTGTAGAAGAACTGTCAGTCGCAGTAATAGTCATGCTTTCAAATGCTTCAAAGTAACGTGTATCTTTCAGATCGGTGGGCCGGGTATATTTGTTGATAGTGCTTTCTGCAGATTTGTAAAAATCGAGTGCGTTGTGTGCGAGCAGATCATATACCGTTGGGCGGTATAGTCTTGACCCTTCAGCGGGGAGAATAATTTCATTCAATGTGCCCAGGTTAATTGTGGAGAGCTGTGATACATTTTGCAGCGAGCACTGAAAATGACGGTTGATCTCTATAAACATCGCGCTGGCATCCCACGTGCGGAAATCGGTAGTATCTACAATCTCTTCGGTGCGCGACCGGTTATAATACTTCCACCGGTTTTGCTGAAAGTGCTGCCAGTAAATGTTGGCCAGCACCGACTCCAGTATATTTCGAAGCGGAGCTTTGCTGGTAGCAATTTCTTTCTTGAATTTCTGAACGATGTACAGTTCTGCATCTTCTTCCAGCGAAAGCGCAAACTTTGATTGATAGAGCAACGCACGGGTTAACTGAGGAATATTCTTTTCCCGTTTGGCGCGTTTATACACCGAGTCTACAACTGCGAGTGCAGATTTAGGCTGTTCATTCAGCTCGAAGCGATATACATTGCTCCAGCGTTTGCTATAAAAATCAGATTGAGCGAATAGATGAGCGCATCCTGAAATGAGGATAAAGGCAAGCGACAGTAAAATGGATTTCATAGGCGTGTTTGGGTATCTTACGGATAAGATGCAGCGAAGCGCAAAATTCCATAACCGCCCGGAAAATAAATATCCGTTTTTGAGTTACAGCCAACGTTAAGGTTTATTTTTTGAAGTGCGGGCAATACGTTATCGCAACTTTGCAATCTCTTCTTTGGTTAAGCCAGTTAACTCAACTATGTCTTCGACAGATAATCCCTTTTTAAGCGCGTTCTTGGCAACCTTCTTCATTGCTTTTTCTTTTTCTTCGAAAATCATCTGCTCGCGAATTTTCTTCTCTTCCTTTTTTATACGATCTACCAGTTCGAAGGCAGGCACCCATCGTATGCTACGTTCCAGTTGTTCCAGCAAACCGGTATCGGCAAAGCTCATATACGAGTTTGTGGAAATAATAAGGTGATCGATAATCGGTATATTTAAGATTCGGCCCACTTGTATGAGGCGATCGGTCAGGTCCTTATCAGCGTCAGATGGCTTTAGCTCTCCGCTCGGATGGTTGTGAGCGATAATCGCTTTAACAGCACCTTTTAACACTGCTACGCGAAATACATTCATCGGCTCAATGGTAATACCATTCACGCTGCCAAGACTTACAAGCTCCACATAAAGTATACGGTTGTTTGTGGCGAGCCCAATCATCCAGAAATGTTCCTTCTCCTGGTCTATCTTTTCTTCGCGCAGCAAAATGTTTTGCATAACGGCATACAGATCATCAGAATTCAGAATCTTTATCCTTTGCTCATCACTTAATTTAATGGTCATCTGCGCGGTATAAATGGTAATGCTACAAAAATATTGAAATGTATACCTCAAACCAGTAGCCAGCCGGTTTTTTTACAGGCCATACGAAACAGGCGTCTGAACTCTATCACACCCCAAAATGTTATAAAGCCAAACGAAGAGCGTTCGGTTCAGCGCTGATTTTCGCCTGCACCTTGAACCTGAAACTTTGAACTTTAAACCGAAAGAAACATGGCACAATCATTCACAGACCTGATCAACAGCGATCGCCCTACATTTGTAGATTTCTCCGCAGAGTGGTGCGGACCGTGTAAAATGATGGCGCCAATTCTGGAAGAGCTCAAATCGAAAGTAGGCGACAAAGCCAAGATCATCAAGATCGATATAGACCGCAATCCACAGGCAGCTTCTGCTTACCAGATTCAAAGTGTTCCTACCCTTATGCTGTTCAAGAAAGGAAATATAGTATGGCGGCAATCGGGCGTTGTGCCTACTGAATATTTGAAACGTGTGATTGATGAACACGTGTAGAAGGTTGTTCAGGCGCATGCCATGAATCACCATAACAAAAAACGATGTAACAAGCATACAGCCTCACACAAATGTTATTGGCAAACTTATCGGGCTGATCGTGTGATCTCATCATAAATTATACTTTATACACTCTTTCATTAGCTTCCTGTATGGGCAGGCGGATCGCATGTTGCCATTAAAATCTGGTGGGCCCAGGCTTCCTTAAAGTCTGGTGATTACGGATGCATAGCAACGTTACAGTAACGCCTGATGTATGCAAAGTTTGATGGTGCGTAAAGGTGTATCGTGAAAGCAGGAGAGACGTTAAAGCACATGGCTGAAGCATAGCGTTCAGGCGGATTTGGGCCATCAAATCGTTACAGCAATTAGTGGTAGCCTTTCCTAATAGTAGAAGAGATTTTTCAGCAGAATCAGAGAGAACCCAACACCGAAAGCGCAGGTGAATGTGCCAGCAGTATAACTACTAATGCAAATTCTGCTTAATATTAAGTTTCGAAACTTATCCGTGAAAACAGAGCGGAAAAAATAAAAATCAGTAAAATCATTATCCTGTTATGATCACACTTTACCTTTCGCAGTTACTCTTGAAAAAGTTATGATAAAAAAAGTTTTATTTCTTCTTGGTCTTTCTGCCCTTTCTTGTGGAGTTAAAGGACAAAATACGAACGATTGGGAAAATCCGGATGTCAACAGCATCAACCGGGAAAAACCGCATGCCTATACTTTTCTTGCTGAAGAAAAGGCAAACAACCCCATGGTAAAGTCATTGAACGGTGTTTGGAAATTTAAATGGTCTTCTAATCCGCAATCAAGACCCATTGATTTTTATAAGCTGAATTATTCTACCGATGCATGGGATAATATTCAGGTGCCGATCAATTGGGAGCTTCAGGGGTACGGCACTCCCATCTATACCAACGTTACTTATCCCTTTAAAAAAGATCCTCCGAAAGTGATGAGCGATCCGGAGAAATGGTTTACTACCTATAACGAAAGAAATCCGGTTGGAAGTTACTGTACTACATTTTCGCTGCCTGCCACCTGGAGCGATAAGCAGTTGTTTATAAATTTTAACGGCGTGCAATCGGCGTTTTACCTTTGGGTAAACGGCCAGAAAGTAGGCTATAGCGAAAACTCCATGTCGCCCGCTGAATTTGATATTACACCTTACGTTCAGAAAGGAGAAAATAAACTGGCCGTGGAAGTGTATAAATATAGTGACGGCAGTTATCTCGAAGATCAGGACATCTGGCGTTTGGGAGGAATATGCAGAGATGTTGATTTGATTGCGCGACCGAAAACTTTTATCAGCGATTTTTTTGTAAAAGCGATACCCGATAAAGGTTTTAACAACGCTGCTGTTTCCATTGATTTGACTGTTGACAATCGTTCTGCCCTCGATGTTTCAGGATTGCAATTTGAGACCGTTATAACCGGTTATTCAAAATCAGGAAATGTCATCGAGATTCCTGTTTCAAAAACAGTCCCTGTAATCAGGAAATCAAAACAAGTATCCATACAGATCAACTCTACATTAGAACAGCCACGGCTTTGGAGCGCGGAAGCACCGGAGTTGTATCATCTTACTGTTAAACTCAGAAAGAAAAATGAAATTATAGATGTAGCGCAATGTTATTTCGGTGTTCGCAAAATTGAGGTGCGGGGAGAGGTATTTTATGTTAACGGAAAAGCTATAAAGCTTAAAGGAATAAATCGCCACGAACTACATCCGCGCACGGGAAGACATCTCAGTCGCCAGTTTATGATTACGGACATGGAGCTTATGAAACAGGCGAACATCAATTGGATTAGAACATCACACTATCCGGATGATCCTATGTTTTATGAACTATGTGATAAATATGGATTTTATGTAATGGATGAAGCCAATCAGGAATCGCATCACTTTGGTCTCGGTAACAAAGAGATGGGCGATGATCCAGCGTGGAAGAAGCCGCATGTAGAAAGAGCTGTATCATTGGTACAGCGCGATAAAAATCATCCGTCTGTTATTTTCTGGTCATTAGGTAATGAAGGAGGAAAGGGAAGAAATATGGAGGCTATGGCAGACACCATTCGGAAAATGGATGCGACCCGTTTAGTTTTTTCTGACACTCACAGAGAAATCGCAGACCTTTATGACGATAGCTATCTCCATCCTGCCGATATAAAAAAATTGGCTGAAAGGATAAACGACAAACCGGTAGTTATGCGCGAGTATTCCCATGTGATGGGGAATTCAGGAGGAAACCTTCAGGAATACTGGGATGTAATTTATGCAGATTCAAGCCTTGCAGGCGCTGCTATCTGGGAGTGGGATGAACACGGTTTGCCTAAACCTAAAGACGGCTCACCGCTTAAACTTGAAGGCAATCCGGACGTTCTCAGTTTAAAAGATAACGAATTCTGGGCATACGGTGGTGACTTTGGTGATAAACCTAACGATGGTAATTTCTGTATAAGAGGGTTAGTTTCTACAGACAGAAAACCATTGCCTCAGTATTATGAAGTTCAAAAAGTATATCAGCCGATTCTTTTTGAAATGAAAAATGAAAAAGAGATAACGATCAAAATAACCAACCGTTTTGATTTTCTTTCATTACAGCCCTTCGATTTTGAATACGAGTATAAATTGAATGGAAGCACCTTTAAGAAAGGGACTTTTTCATGCGAAGTTTTGCCCGGTAAATCTTCAATCATAACCATTCCGTCACCGGAAAACACTTCTTCTGAAATAACATTAACGGTTTATGCGCGCCTGAAAACATCAACGCTTTGGGCTCAGGATGGTTTCTGTATTGCTTATGAACAATTTACCATTCATCCCTATATTTTCTCAGCAATAAAGGCTCAGGGAAATAAGGCAGAGGTTATACAGACGGCTTCTCGCATAGAGTTAAAAACGGAAGCGATGTCTTTTAATTTTGATAAGACCAATGGAAGTTTACTTAGCTGGAAAGTGAAAGGACAGGAATTGCTGATGGGCAAGCTTGAACCTTATTTCTGGAAAACACCGAATGACAATCAAAAGCAAAGTGGTTATGAAAAAGAAACTGCAAAATGGAAGAAAGCGGCAGAGAATTTAGTCGTTAAGAATGTCGGAATAACGAAGCAGGAAAATTTAACGGTGCTGAAATTTGATATCAGCTTGCCCACCATTGGAGCAAACTATACATTACAATATCAGGTAAATGGCAAGGGCCAATTACAAGTGGAAGCATCATACGTTCCTTTGCGCGATACCATTCCGTTCCTGCCAAAGTTTGGCATGCGTATGCGTATTGCTGAAAAATACAGCACGATTAACTGGTACGGTCGTGGTCCTTTTGAAAACTATCCCGACAGAAAGACTGGTGCGTTAATAGGATTGTATCAATCTGCACTCGAAAATTTCGTTGTGCACTACACCGTGCCGCAAGACAATGCCAATCGCTGCGATGTACGCTGGTTTTCACTCAATTCAGATACACCGACACCGGAAGGTATTAAAGTAACAGGTTTGCAGCCGTTGAATTTCCGGGCGTGGAGCTTTACAGAAGACGATCTGGAAAACTCACGTCACGACTACAAATTACCGAAGCGTGATTTTATAAACCTGAATATTGATTTGAATATTCATGGCGTTGGCGGAGATGACACCTGGGGAGCCAAGACTATGGATAAATATACCAATCCTGGTAACAAGCCTTATCAGTATGGATTTATTCTTGAATATATAGCAGGGCATTGATAAATATCTCTGATGATAAGGCAAGTTTATGCTTGCCTTATCATCAACTTGAATAAGTTGTATGAATTTTTTTAAGAAATGTTGAAGTAATACTTTTCATTTCTCACAGGCTCACAACTCACAACTGCTTCCATCTTTAATCTTGCCGCCAGAGGCCGGAAGCCTGTAGCCTAGGGCTTTTCGTCCATCGGAAAAAGGAAGTATATTGAAGCCAAGTACACCTATTCCCGATAACCGTGATGCCCCGGCATGCCTTACCAACATCGTTCGCTATACTCTGCTTTGTACTTGCGCCAGCGTTTCTTTTTGCTGCCGAAGTCAAGGTAATTTTAACGGCTAACAGTGCCGATCTTGCCGATAAGCAAGAGCTCTTTGCCATGATCGATCAATACTGTCAGTCCGCAACCACCCCGGTGGTGTGGATATTGAATGGCGATGTTTTTTCCGAGCGTGCAACCGCTGAAGACATTCAGGCATGGGGAACGCAGGCTCACCAGGTTCTCGATAAATATACCAACCTCACCATATTGATTAACCAGGGCGAACGGGAATGGAACGATTCCGGTAAAGACGGCTGGCAGGCGGTGCAGCAGTTAGAGAAGTACCTTAAAAAGATCCGGCATCCGCGGCTGGTATATTTCTTCGATAACGGATGCCCGGGGCCCTGGCTCTATTCCCTTCCGCAGTTTGTAGATATCGTGGCCTTTAACTCGCAATGGTGGAATCACCCGCACGATAAGCCACTTCCCTATATGAATGCCTGCGGCATTGCAGATGAAGGTGTGTTTCTCGAAAAAATAAACGATATGCTGGATGAGAGCAGAAACAAAAATATACTCCTGCTTTCGCATTTTCCGGTTGTATCGCTGGGTAAATATGGCGGCCGCTTTCCTGTGTCTTCCTACCTGTGGCCACCGCTGCTGGGCAGTGCCTTTACTTCATACCGACAGAATATAGGTACCCGCAATGATATTGTAAACGAAAATTTCAATGGCTTTCGCAATACGCTAAACGATATGATGAGCGACTATACCTCGCTGATCTTTGCCTCCGGACATGAAAAGAATCATTCTATTCTCCGTCAGAATAGTAATTATCATATTAACAGCGGAGCGCTGCGGGATGGAGACTTCATTGCCGGCAGCAATCAGGCGTTATTAACATCCATCGATGCAGGCTTTGTGGAGCTTACATACGACACACTCGGGCAAGTATCTTATCGCTATATAAAATGGAACACACAATCACTTGCGTTTGCGAAAGGTGATGTGCTGGTAAAACCATCAACTGCAGCAGGAGCTATAGCGTCTGTAAGTGCAATTCCGGGTGATACACGCGATCAGGTGCGCGTGGCTGGTGAAGAGTATACTATCGGTGGCTGGGGCAAATTGTGGCTGGGTACACACTATCGCCATTCGTGGACTACACCCGTGCATGTTATGCAACTCGATATGGATACGACCTTTCAGGGATTAACAATTACCCGGAAAGGAGGCGGACGCCAGACGACATCTCTTAAAATGGCAGGCGGCAATGGCAGGGAGTATGTATTCAGATCGGTAAACAAAGATCCCTCGAAGGCACTGGCGCATTCCGTACGAGGTACGCTGGTGTCGCAGATCATTAAAGATCAGACTACAACCCAGGAGCCGTATGGTGCGCTGGCCGCTTCCTATATGCTGGATAAAATTCAGATCCTGCATGCACGACCGGTGTTATATACATTGCCAAAAGGAAGGGAACTGGGAGAATATAGCCGGGCGTATGGAGGTTTGCTGGGCATGTTGGAAGATTCACCCACTGATAAAATTCAGAAAGACAAAATTTTTGGCGGAGCTGATCATATAGAACGCAGCTATAAATTGTTTCAAAAACTCTATGAAGATCACGATAACCGCGTGGACCGGCTCGAGTTTTGCCGTGCCCGCGTATTTGATATACTGGTAGGTGACTGGGGCAAACATGAAGACAACTGGAAATGGGCGGGCTATAAAAATAACGGCGGTATATTGTACAAACCCATTCCGCGCGATCGCGATCACGTGTTCTCCCGCTGGGATGGTATCCTTCCGTTTCTGGCCGACCGCGCGTGGGCAAAAGCAAGCGGAGAAAATTTTGATTATAAAATAAAAGGACTCCGAAGCCTCATGCACCAGGCGCGCCACATGGATCGCCTGCTGGGTAATCAGCTTACCAAAGAAGATTGGATAA
This sequence comes from Ohtaekwangia sp., assembly GCF_036786105.1. Classification (NCBI taxonomy): domain Bacteria; kingdom Pseudomonadati; phylum Bacteroidota; class Cytophagia; order Cytophagales; family Fulvivirgaceae; genus Ohtaekwangia; species Ohtaekwangia sp. Next base: position 24,874 of record NZ_DAIQRQ010000053.1, on the reverse strand, counting down.
ATGCAGCAAAGGAAATTCAAAGTAGTATATCCGCAGAAGATATTGCTGAAGCTGTTCGTAAAATGCCCTTGGAAATTTATACACCCGATGGTAAAGAGATTGAAGATAAATTAAAAGCACGCATTCGCGATCTGCCGCTATATGCTGCCCGATACTATAATATGCTGGCTAAAGAAGTGGATATAGTCGGCTCGAATAAAGCAGAATATTTTCAGGCCACACGAAATGCCGATGGAACGGTAGATGTACTGGTTTGCGATCTGAAGCATGGTGAACCCGATTTCGATAAAGTATATTTTCGCAGAAAATTTATTCCTTCCGAAACCAGGGAGATCAGGCTATACGGTCTTACCAATCATGATGTGTTCAGGATAACCGGCAAAGTGGATAAGTCCATTCTGATCCGAATCATTACCGGTGATAAAGGTGATACGATAACAGATGATTCTTCTGTAAAAGGATCTTCACATAAAACGTTGATATACCAGCAAGGTCAGGCAACCACGCTACCGGCCGTCAGCGAAGCAAAGTATATTGCACCGAAAGATGAGCGCCTGTATCACTATCAGCGCACAGCGTTTGCTTATAACACCTACTTCCCCATGGTATTACTTTCTTATAATCCTTTTACGGGCTTTGCGCTGAATACGCGTGTTACCTTTACCAATCATAATTTTTCCAAACCCGACTTTAGTGTAAAACACAGTATAGCCGCTTCTGTGAGCATGCAACAGAATTATGAGTTGGGATATCGCAATCAGCTGCGTTACCTGGTAGGGAAGTGGGATGGTATCTCTGAAATAAACCTGTCGCGGCCGTTGAACTATAATTACTTCTTCGGCATTGGCAACAATACTACACGCGATAAAACAGCGCCGAAGCAATATTATCGTGCGCTGTATAATTCATTCATAGTGCGTGCCGGATTAACACGTGCATTCTGGAAGCAGAGCAGCGCAACGTTTCTGGCTGCCTTTGAATCGGATGAAGGCATTGCACGTAAGAATAGTTTCTTATCGGAAGACTCTGGAATATTTGGCTTGCAAAAACTGAACATGACTTCGCTGAAAGGGACGGTGAATCTCGACTTTCGTGATGATCGTTTTTTGCCACAGCGCGGTTTCCGCTTTGCCTGGAGTGAAGAGGCTATTCACCTCCATGAATCATCATACAATATAGCTACGATCTCGTATGCTGAAGTGGAACATTACCTGTCAACCTACAATCGTAATCCTGTAACGCTGGGTATACGGGCTGGTGGTGGCGTAACAACTGGTGAGCTGCCTTTCTATAAACTATTTTCATTAGGGCAGTTAGACGATCTGCATGGTTTCAGACGCAACCGGTTTACCGGCCAATCCAAGGCTTATCTTAATACCGAGCTTCGCTGGCAAATACTGGAAACGAAGAATAATTTTATACCGGTAAAGATCGGCATTCGCACGTTCTACGATATAGGCCGTGTGTGGGCAGATACCGATCCGGCCAGTGCCAATCATTGGCATGAAGGGTACGGAGCCGGTTTCTATGTAACACCGTTTACCAATCAATTTTCATTCAATGTAAATGTAGGGGCATCCAAAGAAGAACCGCTTCTGTTGATGTTTGGTATAGGCGGTTCATTCTAGTCAGCAGAAGACGTGCCGTTGTAACCGGCCGTTAATGTGGTTTAGCAGCGGACGAGGGAAGCTTGCTGACGTCTACTCCCAGTTTCTTTAAAACCAGGTTGGATATATTATATTGCTCATCGGTAAACAACAGCACATCGCCACCGCTCACCATCTGCGGGTTGATGATATAGGAGAATCCATTTTCTATCGCTACCGCTTCAATGGCTTTGCCTACTTTGGCAAGCACGGGATTGATCAAATCCGCCTGCTTTTTCTGAATGGAGAGTTGCGCCTCCTGCTGAAACTTCTGGATATTGTCTTGCAGATAGGCAAGTTCGGCTTCGCGATCTTTTCGTATAGCATCCGGTACATCAGGCGACATGGCCTGATAAGCTTTATACTTGGCGTCCAGTTCCTGACTTTTCAGTTTGAGCTGATTCTGCAATTGCGCTTCGAAAGCACCCAATTCGTGTTCGATCTGTTTATATTCCGGTAGCCTGCTGAATATATACTCCCAGTTAGCATGACCAATTTTTTGCGGTGAAGTAGTTTGTGCAGCGGCATATATAGCCAGCAACATGGCAAAGCCAAGGCATAGTATTTTCATACAATGAGGTTGGGGTTGGGAATTATATAGTATTATCCTGTAGATGAATGATGTTCTCAATAAGTTTTACGAAAGCTATTTTTTTGAGATAGTGTAATAAAAATGGTGTTTGCATAATTGTGCTGCCGGTGCGAAGGTTGGTTTTGCCCTTCTTGTAAACTTGCAGGCGCACCTGAAGATCTTTTTCCCGGGAGATTTCGCCAGCGAAACCTCCCGGGAAAAAGATATAGAAAAGCGGAAGTCCTGTTGTTACGCCAGCGTAACAACAGGACTTCCGCTTTTTTCTCTGTCGCGCGCCTGCATGTTTGCTATGAAAAGCAAATTGAATTGCCGCGCGCGTTTGA
>NZ_DAIQRQ010000053.1:2703-22213 GCF_036786105.1 Ohtaekwangia sp. | reverse complement strand
TTGCTATGAAAAGCAAATTGAATTGCCGCGCGCGTTTGACTAGACTATATCAAAGTGCAAATGAGCAGTTAATAAATTATCCGTTAAGCGTTACAAGCTAGTTACCAACGCACTCTTACGATTAACCTGTAACGCTTAACGTGTAACGATAAACCCTCAACTCTCCACACTTACTTTTTCACCGATCTGCTGGCGCCACATAGCATAGTATAGTCCTTTTTCCAGCAGCAGTTCTTCATGTTTGCCGGATTCAATAATGTTTCCTTTTTCCAATACAAAAATCCTATCTGCATGCATGATCGTTGATAACCGGTGCGCGATCAGAATAGTAATGTGATCCTTAATAATAGAAACTTCGCGAATGGTTTCGGTAATCTCTTCTTCGGTAATAGAATCCAGCGATGAGGTAGCTTCGTCAAAAACCAGGATATCAGGTTGGCGAAGCAAAGCACGCGCAATAGACAAGCGTTGTTTTTCTCCACCTGAAACTTTCACGCCTCCTTCACCAATCACCGTATCCAAACCTTTATCGGCCCGGGCCAGCAGGCTTTGGCATGCTGCTTTGTGCAGCACCGCCAAACACTCTTCATCGGTAGCATCGGGGCGCACAAAGAGCAGGTTTTCGCGAATTGTTCCGGAGAATAATTGTGTATCCTGTGTTACAAAACCGATCTTCTCGCGTAACTCATCCAGGTCTATCTGCGAGCCGGAAATGTTGTTATAGAGAATGGTTCCTTCTTTAGGCTGGTATAGACCTACTAATAATTTTACCAACGTAGTTTTACCGGAGCCGGAGGGTCCTACAAAAGCAATGGTGTGCCCGTTATGTGTTTCGAAGGAGATTCCATTCAACGCGTTGCTGCTGGCGGATTGATGCTTGAAGCTTACGTTATTGAAACGAAGATTGGTAACACGGCCGATCTCCATCGGACGTTTCGGTTTTACTTCCTTTGGAAGACTGAGAATGCGATGGAAGTTCAGGAGCGATACTTCTGCTTCCCGATAGGCTATAATAACGTTGCCCAACTCTTGCAACGGCGTGAACAGGAAGAATGAGTAAAAGAGGAATGTGAAATATTTACCAGCCGAGATGTCGTTATCGAAAATAAGTACGAGCAATATCACCACCATCACGCTTCTTACAAAGTTTACCGTAGTGCCTTGCAGAAAACTCATACCACGCACATACTTCACCTTTTTCAATTCAAGGTCAAGAATTTTGTAGGTGGTGTTGTTGAGTCGGTTGATCTCCTGACTGGCGAGTCCTAAACTTTTAACGAGCTCTATATTTCGAAGTGATTCTGTGGTTGAGCCGGCCAGTGATGTTGTTTCTTTTACAATGCTCTTTTGCACTGTTTTGATCTTGCGGCTCAGCAGCCAGCTGGTAAGCGCAATGATGGGCACCGCGGCGAAATATACCAGTGTAACTTTATAGCTTACGGTTAATGAGTAGATAACAATAAAGACCATGGATACCATGCTGGCAAACAGAATGCTGATGAAGGAAGTAATAAATTTCTCAGAATCCGTTCTTACCTTTTGCAGGATGCCGAGTGTCTCACCACTTCGCTGATCCTCAAATGTCTGGTAGGGCAATTCCAATGAGTGCTTCAATCCGTCAGCATACATTTTGGCTCCGAGCTTTTGTACTACGATACTCGTAAAATAGTCTTGAAGATTTTTGGCTATGCGCGATACCATAGCCGCACCAATGGCGAGCCCGACCAGGTATAGTATACCCTTTACAAATTCTGCCCGCGACAACGTACTTTTCTTTTCAATAAAGTTGTCGACAATCTTGCCGGTAATGTGCGGGTCCAGGAGTGAAAAAACCTGGCTTGTTGCGGCCAGTAACAGGGCTACAGCAATCATGCCCTTGTAATTCTTCAGGTAGCTTAAAAGTATCTTCATTCAGATTGAAAATAAACTGGTGGTAGAATGGTTTTCAATATACCGAACGGTAACAAATAAAAACCTGAACAGGTTCTGTCAAATTTGTCAACATTGCAGACAGTTGCCCGGTAAAGGCTTTACATGTTGTTGCACCTAATTCATATTCAGTTACTTAAATCACTTTATAGGCCATCTCAATCTTTAGAATAGATCAACCGAGGAAAATCATTCCACGTGAACAAAGCTCTACAGTTTATTCTACCGCATTTTTCCCGAATAAGAGCCATTGTCCTTTCGGTATCATTTTTTTGAATAGAAATAGAAGCAGAAAGGGAGGCAGCAATGAAAATACTAAGTCAGGGAAGAGTCTTTGCTGACCGGAGAGAGGCAGGATTCGAATTGGGAGAGATTCTTAAAGAAAAATATGGTGGTAAGAATGCATTGGTGCTGGGCATACCACGCGGAGGCGTAGTTGTAGCGTATGAAGTAGCCAAAGCGTTGCGTGGCGAGCTTTCTGTTGTTGTCACCAAAAAACTGCCACATCCACAGTATGAAGAATATGCTATAGGTGCCGTGGCGGAAGATGGCTCTGTATACCTGACGTCTGCAGCTGAAGATGTTCGAAGTGAAGATGTACGACAAATTATACGGGCGCAGGAGCGTGAAATTACAAGCAGAATTAATCGCTTCCGAAAAAGCGAACCACTTCCTGAAATGCGTAACCGCATTGTGATTATAACCGATGATGGTATTGCCACAGGCTCTACTCTTGTGCCTGCTATTAAACTTTGTCAACATAAACAGGCCGCCCTGGTAGTGGTGGCAGCGCCGGTTTCAGGCGAGCGATATATACCCGATATAGATGGGCTGGCAGATGAAGTTATAATCGTTGAACAGCCGGAAGAGTTTGAAGCTGTAGGACAGGTATACGAAGATTTTCATTCTCTTTCAGATAAAGAAGTACTTGACCTGTTAAACGATTTTAAAATGAAGCACTATTACGATGGATGATAGCAGCATTTGTTGCAATACATAAAAGATAACGTTAAACCATAAACACGTGCTATGTTTGAAGCCAATGAAATAGAAGCAAAAAAATTCGTAGAGCAGGTGGCGATAGAGATGAATATGCCAGACGATTATCAAACGGTTATGCGGGTAATGACGAGTGTGCTTCATGCCATTCGCGATGTAATCACTGTAGAAGAGTCGTTGCATTTGATCGCACAACTGCCCCTGTATATAAAAGGTTTGTATGTTACCGAGTGGCATCTTGGTGATAAGAAAAAAATGAAAGATAAAGATGACTTTATTGAAAGCCTGCTGTTGAAAAATGACAGAACAGGAGCCCTGGATTTTGGTACCGATGAAAAAGCCCTGACAAAAACAAAAGCGGTGATCAGAGTACTGAAGAGAAAAGTAACTCCGGGAATGATTGACAAACTGGTGGCACAATTCCCTGCCGAACTGAAAGATCTGTGGTATGAAGATGTAGTTGCCGACAGAGCATGATTTGCGATCATGAGGCGTTAGATGTGCCAATATGACTAAAGTCCTTGCAGGAAACAGATGTTAGTCATTACTGAATAATTGTGCAGATGAGATATTTGTTATAAGAGAATATGTCAAAGAAAGAAATGCCCGGAAAGCCTGTGTTCAAGAAATTGCTTGTTAAAAAGGCTGAAGTAAACAGAGCAGAGAATTCCGTTTCGTATGAGAGTGAGTGGGAATCTATGTTTAAGCTGGCAGAGCGCTGGGAGTCTGATGTGAAGTTCTTTGAAGATGAAATAAACTTTCTTAATGAACTGCTGGCGAGATATACGATGTGGCCAATAGATGATGCTGGTATGGAAAACACACGCCATAGTATTGACGAGCTTTTAAGGCTGGCCCGACAACGCGATGCTATAGCAAAAAGAATTGAAATACACTTTACCCATCTTACTGACCTGGTTCAGAATCCTTTTTCGCACGATGAACAACGATGTAAAGATGAACATGCAAAAATAGGTGCCAATGTTGCCGACCTCGTTCAGCAATTTCGTGAGGTAAAGCGGAAAGTATTTGCACTGACGGAGCACGTAATGAATATAGAGAAGACCAGGCACCTTTTGAATAGTTAACTGTTTTTAATGAAGCATATAAATGAAAATATATACCTGAGAAAATAAACCTGATAGTTATGACATACTATTCGCGAAAATTAAGAATCTCTTTTGAGGAAGCACTCGCCAAAGTAACAACGAATCTTCAACAACGGGGATTCAGTATTGTTACCACCCTCGATATGAAAGGTATATTCTGGCAAAAGCTGGGTGAGGAGTTTCGGAACTACAAGATACTGGTTGCATGCAATGCTTCTTTTGCGTTTAATGCTATCAGCCTTGAGTCGCACGTGGGTGTTATGCTTCCTTGTAATATCGTTGTGCAGGAACATGAGAATGAAGAGATAGAAGTGTCCGCGATCAATCCGCTGGAGAATATTGATAAGACCATGAGTACGCCAAGCCTTGTTGAGCTGGCTTCCGATGTAACGAATCGCCTGCGTGGTGCCATTGACGATCTGCGCAAAGATATTTCGGATGTACATGCAGAAGCGATCGCTTACCGGTGAGAACAGTTTTGTGTAGTGAGGTATTCTCACCAGGCACAAGACAAACGGTATATAATTTATCACATGCGTACTTCCTTAACAGGGACCGGACTGTCATTTCCCGCATCCTTGCAAAGCAACTTCTTAAATACCCGACAGACGAAGCGTATTGTGTGCTGCTGCTTTCATGACAAAGATCAAAGGTCGTGATGATGCATGTTATGCACGATCTATATACTACTTTCGATATTCGCTATACTAAACAAAAGACTATGCTTGGGCAATTGACGGAAGGGCAGATTGACCATGTTCTACATGCGCAGGTACTGGGCAGAATCGGTTGTTATGCTGCTGGCAAAATATACATCGTGCCGGTCACGTATGTATATCATCAAGGGTATATTTATGCCCATTCCAAGGAAGGGCAGAAGGTACAGATGATGCGCAGCAACCCGAATCTATGTTTCCAGGTTGATACCATGGAGAACATGAAGAACTGGCGAAGCGTGATCGTGTGGGGAAAATATGAAGAACTGAAGACGGCAAAGGAACAAGAGGCCGGAATGAAGATCATAACCGACCGGCTTGCACCCTTTATAACGAGTGAAACCGTACACCCTTCGCATGGACATTCGCGTCCGCCCGAAATTGTTGAAAAAGGATTCAAAGCTGTAGTTTATCGCATAAAAGTGTTGGAGAAAACAGGCCGCTTTGAAAAGAATGGATGATAAAATGAAATGTAACGGCCTTAATTTTGGGAATGGTTTCGTCTTTATTTTTAGGATAGGTTCATTAATTTATTCTACTATTACCGGCGTAGCGGAGTTGTAGAGCAAACGGGCAATTGCCTTATCTTTCCGGTAAATATCAGTGTACTTTGTAAGCCTTGCGTTTGCATACTCGCAGGTAAAATAACGAATGTATATAGGCATTGGATCTTCCAGACTTATGATGTGCTGTTTCTTCTGCTGAAGGTAGCGTGCTATTACTTTCGATCTTTCTTCGGGTTTGCCGGTAACAAGATAATGTGCAAGCTCTTCGGCTTTTTCCAATCGTATACAACCATGGCTATAGGCCCGAACATTATTCCTGAATAAGCGTTTGGCATTTGTATCGTGAAGGTATATAGCATACGGATTATCAAATGTGAATTTGATCACTCCCAGCGAATTTTCCACACCTTCGCGCTGGCGCAGGGAAACAGGAAAGTAATTCGCGCTAAACTGTTTCCAGTCAATGCTGTCTCTGCGTAAAATCTTTCCGTTGCGATCAAGTACTTCAAAATTATTACGCAACAGGAACGTGGTGTCTTTTTGCATTATCGGGAGGTATTCTTCAATAATAATTTTTTGGGGCACATGCCAGTAGGGATAAATGGAGATACACTCTATACTACTGCTTAGTTCAGGCGTTTGCTTATCTGGTGTGCCTACAATAACACGCGATTCGAACATTACTTTATTTGCATCGTAAACCTGCAGGGTAAATGCAGGTATGTTAATGAATATATAGCGACTCGCATAGGTTAAATTTTCCCTGCGCCATCGCTCCAGATTTACCTCTATGAGCTGTATTTCTTTTTGTGTGGCGATAGAATCATGTATAACGCCTGCCAGAAGAAGTTGACGTGTTTCTGCTGTTAATGTATCGATCGCTATTTGCAGAGCCGTCTTCAGTAAGCGGTATTCGGTAAATGCAGGTTCTTGCTCGTGAAGACTCTTTTTTACACGGCCCTGTTCCAGCGCCTGTTGTAGTGCGACAATAGATAGTGAATCGTGGGGTGCTGAATCTTTATACAAACGTCTTCCATACTTCAGGTCATTGGCAATGGAAAGAAAGGCATCCGTTAGCAGTATCTCGCAACGCAAAGCTTCTTCTGGTTGGTAGATGATACGCTCGATCGATTCATAATGATAGTTGTTTCGCAGCAATCCATAGTAGCGGGTATTCCGAAGAAAAGATCGAAGCGAATCTGCGCGTAACGTTGGCTTGTTATTATTGAACCATATCGACTTGCGTCCGTTCAGCGCATAGAAATGTAAAGTAGCCCGAAGATTGTTGAGACTGTGAAATACAATATCGGTTGTATCGAGCGGTATGGTCATTAAAATATAGGGCCGAATAGTTTCAGCGGATAAACCCGGTGCGTTCGGTGTTGTTGCCAGAGAACCACCCGTGTGTTTGCAACCACAGAAGGATAGCAATAACAGTGCGGACAAAATACGCAGATATACTTTGTTTATTGGGGAAAATTGCATGTGTATTGTCAGCGTTTGGTGCGGTGGGTAAATATACCTGAATAACTGTATTGTATGCATGATGCATATCATTACACGGCCTGATTAAAGTCAGAAAAAGAACACAGAATTACCAAGTACGCTGTAAAGCATATATAGTTGTACATGAATTTTTGTCAGCATCAACCGCTTTAATATACAGCAGGCCATCTGCTATGCCTGGGCATTTACATTCATGTTGGAAAGTAATGTGTATGTTACTGTTTGCCTCTTAACTTGCGCGTGCGTGCCTGTATGGAAGGAATGCGTTCATGCATCAGGGCAGCCAGTGTATCATCAAAAAATGTTTTGAAAGCAGGATGCATCAGCGATAAATTGTAAAGACTTTGCAGGGCGTTAATACGTACAATCTTTCCTTCATTAGGATTCATGGCCCAATAGTGCAGCGTGTGCCACACGTGTTCAAGTTCCTGTGCTGTTAATTCCAGGCGTGGCAGCAGTTGAGCTATGTGCCATTTCAATTCAATATGATCAGATGTCTTTACTAAGCTCAGCACATGCGCTTTGTGTGGTTGCAGAAATTCAGGGTGATGACGTGTAACTTTTTCAACAGCATCGGCTGCACGCATAACCAGCGGTCGTTCATGATGAAACAGGAATACAAACAGCTCATCGAAAGAAGGCTGATCTTTTATTCTTCGCATGACTTCCTCATTCCGCCGGCTGATACGGAGATCTTTACCCATAAGTAAATGACTTAATTCAGAATTCATATTGTAGCATTTGGAAATGCGATGCCTTTGTAAAATATTGCTTTATACTAAATTTTCTTCCTGATAAGAAACAGCATCATAACTGACTTTGATCAGACATAGATGGCATAAGGAAAATGCAATTTTAAAAAAAACGAGTATATGGATGTACAGGTAAAATTCCTGGGCGGAGCCGGCACGGTAACCGGCTCGCGTTACCTTCTGGATATAGGCAATTTCAGAATGCTGTTTGACTGCGGACTCTTTCAGGGGTTAAAAGAACTTCGCGTTAAGAACTGGGATGAATTTCCGGTCGATCCTGCCACGATACATGTTGTGGTGATCAGTCATGCGCACATCGATCATACCGGGTATTTGCCCCGGCTTGTGCAAGAAGGATTTTCAGGAGATATATACTGCACAGCTCCTACAGCCGACCTGATGAAGATTATGCTGATGGATTCTGCCAAGTTACAGGAAGAAGAAGCCAGCTATGCAGCACATAAAGGATACTCCAAACACACCGAGCCTAAACCGTTGTATACAGCCCAGGATGCCGGGCATGTCTTCCCGTTGATAAAAACATATAACTATAATGAGACCATACGTATTGACAAGTGCGCTGATATAATTTTTCGTGATGCAGGCCATTTGTTAGGATCCGCTATTACTGAATTGTTTATCCATGGTGATCGGCATGATAAAAAGATTGTTTTCTCGGGAGATCTCGGGCGTTATCAGGACCCTATTCTGAATGAGCCTGCGGCGATCGAACAAACTGATGTGCTATTCATTGAATCAACGTATGGCGATAAAGCAAGTCCTGCGTATGATCCGGAAGGCGATCTGCAACGCATCGTCAATGAAACCTTTCAGCGAAAAGGAATTGTATTGATACCCGCTTTTGCCGTAGGTCGCACACAACTGCTGTTGTATTACCTGCGCAAGCTTATGCGCGAAGACCGCATACCCGATGTGCCAGTATATATTGATAGCCCGATGGCTATTTCGGCTACCTATCTCTACACCAGTTTCCCGCAGTATCATAAAGTAAATTTCTCATTGCCCCAGTTGGCAGAAAGCCTGGAGACAAACATGATCGTTTTTGTGAAAACAGTGCAGCATTCCAAAGCGCTTAACGATCTTAAAACCAACGCCATCATCATTTCTTCCAGCGGCATGATGACGGGCGGACGTATTCTGCATCATTTATACCATCGTCTTCCACGCGAGCAAGATACTTTGCTTATTTCCGGCTACCAGGCGGCTGGTACGCGTGGTCGCGATTTGGTAGATAAGAAAGCTTCGATACGAATCTTCGGAACAGAAGTGCCTGTGAATTGCAAGATCGAAAATGTGAAGTCGCTTTCCGGGCATGCCGATCACGATGAGTTGTTCCGGTGGATGAAGAACTTTAAAACAAAACCCAAGATGGTGTTTACAGTTCATGGTGAAGAGCCGGGGCTTACCAACTATGCCAATAACATCCGCCAGCAATATCAATGGAATGTGATCATTCCTCAATACCGCGAGAGTGTTCTTTTATTTGATGGAATATAAAGGCTGATGAATTGTAGTTGTTAATTCGCTGGGCACAGGCGAGCCGCTTTCCCAGCAGGCTATAGTTTGCATGGTAGTGCGTGCAATACCCGTCAATGCTTCCCGGGTGAGGAACGCCTGGTGCCCGGTGATCAAAACCTTTTTCAGTGCGAGCAGCCTTGTGTATAGTGTATCATGCATCGTTTGGCCGCGAAGATCCTGAAAGAATATACCTTTTTCATGTTCGTATACATCCAGACATGCTCCGCTGATGCAATCATTCTCCAGTGCATGCAACAGTGCTTTCGTATGTATAACACCACCGCGTGCCGTGTTGATAAGTATACATTCCGGTTTCATATTGTTAAAAGCAGTCCATGAGAAAAGATATTTTGTATGTTCATTTAATGGGCAGTGGATTGAAATTATATCGCTTTGCTGTAGCAGAGTATCGAAAGGTACATAACTTATCTGCAGGGCAGAGGCATCCGGATTTTGCACCGGATCGAACGCAAGAATGTGCGCACCAAAGCCATGCATGATACTGGCGAAGGCCATGCCGATCTTGCCCGTGCCAACAATGCCAACTATTTTTCCATGAACATCAAAGCCGGTCAGAAGGTCCAGCCGGTAATCTTGTAGCTGTAAGAGTAAACGACTCTCAGTAATCTTGCGATTCAAAACCATAAGCATCGCCACGGCATGTTCAGCAACTGCATACGGAGAATATTCCGGTACGTTTGCAATATGTATACCCAGGGCTTGTGCTTTGGCAAGGTCTACATGATCGTGTCCTACCGATCGCAATGCTATATAGCGAACACCTACCGCTGCCAGTTTTTCAAGTACAGGTGCGCTGGCATCATCAGCGGTAAAGATTGCTATCGCTTCAAATCCTGCTGCGCGCGATGCCGTCTCTAAACTCAGACGCTGGTTGGTATATACAATTTCATGCTGGCAGGCTTCTTTTTCCAGGAAGGGCTGTTCATACGGATGTGCGCTATAGATAAATACTCGCATAGTGAAACGGTTTAATCAAATATATAGCACTGGGGTGGCTCTGATAGATGACAACCGTCAGCTTAGGTTTTGACGTTTATCATTATTTATTCGTCAATGCAGCGATCGAAAAGATTTCATTGAAGTAGTCGGATACTGATATAAATCAGCTTTCTGCTTGACCCTTATCAATTCCATTGAATAGAACGTGAAATACATTTGATATATAAAACATCACCGCCATGAAAAAGATACTCGTACCCTGTGATTTTTCGAAGCCGGCCGTAAGTGCTTTTCGGCTTGCGCTGGATATTGCTCAGCAGTCAAATGGGATTATACACCTCGTGAATGTGATTGAATTACCCATTATGCATGATACGCTGCTTATGCCGGTACTCAATTTTGAAGAAGAATTGTTGAAGGAACTTCGGCAGAAATCCGTGAGTGAGTTTGAGAAACTGATGGCAAAATATAACACCGAGTCTGTTAAGATAATTGTAAAAGTGGAATTTGGCCCGGTGGCCAGCAACATCATGGCGTATGCGGAGAAAGAAGCTGTTGATGTCATCATCATGGGGTCACATGGCGTATCGGGTTTGCGCGAATTTTTCATTGGCTCCAACGCAGAGAAGATTGTACGAAATGCCATGGTGCCGGTATTAATTACAAAAGGAAATGTAAAAGCAAGCGTAACGGATATCGTTTTCCCGAACACACTCGACCTGGACGACCAGGAAGATCTCGTGATGAAAGTAAAGGCGTTGCAGCATTTCTTTAAAGCAAAACTCCATATACTGTGGATCAACACGCCACTCAATTTCACATCCGACACAGTTACGATAGAACGATTGAATGCTTTCGCCAAGCGGTTTATGCTGCGCAATTATGAAGTACATGTGTTCAATCACCCCGATGAAGAAGAAGGTATTCTCAAATTTACCCGGATGATAAAAGGTGATATGATTGCGATGGCAACACACGGCAGAAAAGGTATAGGTCACCTGATGAACGGAAGCCTGGCAGAAGATGTGGTGAACCACAACGATGGATTGGTATGGACCTACCGGCTGAAAAAAGAACACGTGGTAGAAGCTTAATTTATATATAGCACATGGTGAAGCAACCGGCAACAGCACTGAAATGTTATCACTGCGGGCAAACCTGCGAGGAAGTGCTTTGGATAGACCAGAAATCGTTTTGCTGCTTTGGCTGCAAGACCATCTATGAAATACTGCAGGAAAATGATTTGTGCGAATACTATACATTCGAAGCAAGTCCCGGTACACAAGGCAAGGTGCTTGACGACACCTATGCTTACCTGGATGAAGCTGATGTACGAAAGAAAGTTGTCGAGTTTGATTCTGCTGATTTTGTACGCGTCAGATTTTTTGTGCCCGCTATACATTGTTCCTCCTGTATATGGCTGCTGGAACACCTGGAACGACTGGATGCAGGTATAGCCAAGTCGGAAGTTAATTTTATACAGAAGACCGTAGCCATTGATTTTGATCCGCAGAAGATCAGGCTCAGCAACGTGGTAAGCCTCATGGCCAAGGTTGGCTACGCACCACAGATTACGCTGGATAAAGAAGAAAAGAAAACGGCCGCCGGCAATGGCCTTGTACTGAAACTTGCTATAGCGGGCTTTTCTTTTGGCAATGTGATGCTGTTCAGCTTCCCGGAATATCTCGGCCTCGATCACAACGATACGGCGTTGATGCGTACATTCTCCTGGCTCAACCTGGTGTTGGCAGTGCCGGTATTCTTGTACAGCGCACGCGAATATTTTACCTCGGCACAGGCAAGCTTTCGCCAGAAGCAGATCAATATTGATGTGCCCATTGCGCTTGGTTTGCTGGCACTCTTTCTGCGAAGCGCATACGATATTATTACAGCATCAGGCCCGGGATATTTGGATTCCTTTACCGGACTTGTATTCTTCCTGTTAATTGGTCGTTGGTTTCAAAGTAAAACATACGAGACACTTTCGTTCGATCGCGATTTCAAATCCTATTTTCCATTGGCGGTGCATAAGCGCGTGGCATCACACTGGGAACCTGTAGTAATCTATGAATTGAAAAAAAATGATCAGATCCGTATACGAAATATGGAGATCGTTCCGGCTGACAGCACTCTGCTGGATGCCCAGGCCTATATCGATTATAGCTTTGTAACCGGCGAATCACGCCCCGTGAAAGTGAATCAGGGCGAGACTATATATGCCGGTGGCAGACTTATCGGGCAGCCCGTTGTGTTGGCGGTGGAACAAAAGACTTCGCAGAGTCATCTCACCAGCCTGTGGAACAATGAAGCATTCCGCAAAGTAGAAGAAAGTAAATATAAAAAGATCATCGACCAGGCCGCACGCAGATTTACCTGGATTGTGATGGGTATTGCAGCGATTACCGCTATCTACTGGTATATAACAGCACCGGCCAGCATGTGGCTGGTAATAACCTCGGTGCTTATGGTAGCGTGTCCTTGCGCATTGGCATTGGCAGCTCCGTTTACGTATGGCAGCATGCTGCGTGTATTTGGCAAGCACAAACTATATCTGAAAAATGCAGACGTAATTGAACGACTGGCTTCGATCGATGCAGTGGTATTTGATAAAACCGGCACCATTACTACCGGTAGTACACCGGAGATTAAATTTACCGGCAATCTTTCGGAAGAAGAAGCCGGTTGGATAAAACTATTGACCAGCTACTCAACACACCCGCTGAGCTCGTTAGTGACCAAATATATACCCGTAGTCAGCGATGCCATGGTAACAGCGTATAAAGAATTGCCGGGAAAAGGTATAGAGGGAGTTATTGACGGGCATACCGTTCGTATAGGTTCACATCTTTTTACGGGTGCCGAGCCTGTGCTCCATCTGAATGCATCTTTCGTGTTTGTTTCTGTCGATGGCGCTGTGAGAGGATATTATAGTATCGCTACACCGGTACGGAAGTATATGAAGGCAATGCTCAAGCGACTGGGGCCAACGTGCGTAGCACTTTTATCGGGCGACAATGATAGCGACCGTGAGAAGATGGCCGGGTTGTTTCCCTCAACAACACAGTTTTTATTCAATCAAAGTCCGCACGATAAACTGGAATTTATCCGCAACCTGCAGGTACAAGGTAAAAAGGTGTTGATGGTAGGCGATGGATTGAACGATGCCGGTGCATTGAAGCAAAGCGATGTAGGTATAGCGATTACAGATGATACAGCTATATTCACACCGGCCTGCGATGGTATTTTGCAAGGCGACCAGGTAAATGCACTCGATCATTTCATGGACCTAGCAAAAACGTCAACCTATATATTGCGTGCAGCCTTTGCAATATCGTTTATGTATAATGCTATAGCACTGTCTTTTGCCGTTACCGGCCATCTCACACCGCTGGTAGCTGCTATACTTATGCCGGTGAGCAGTATTAGCGTGGTAGGATTTTCGTCACTGGCTGTTCGGTATGTGACGAATCGCAAAATGAATCAACAGTTCTTTATTTTCAATACTCAACTTCATGCGTTATGGAAAAATATATTTCAGGCGAAGAAGCCGTAAAAGCTATTAAATCCGGCAACCGCGTTTTTGTTCATGGCGGAGCAGCTACACCGCACTTCCTGTTGCGTAAGCTGGTAGAACGTGCATCCGAACTTTATGATGTAGAATTGGTAAGCATCAGCATGCAGGGAGAGGCATTATTTACCGATCCGCGCTACAGAGAAAATTTCCATATCAATTCATTATTTGTGTCGGCCAACGTGCGCGAAGCTGTAAACGATGGCCGGGGCGATTATGTGCCAGTGTTTCTGAGTGAGATACCGAACCTCTTTCGCAGAAATATACTGCCGTTGGATGTGGCGCTGGTACAAGTATCATTACCGGATCGCCATGGGTTCTGTTCATTAGGCGTATCGGTAGATATTGCTGCTGCCGCGATCAAGACAGCGAAATACGTTATTGCGCAGGTAAATCCGCGCATGCCGCGTACACTGGGAGATGGTATTATAAAGATGTCAGACTTTGATGCTGTGGTATACGAGGAGCAGGAATTACCCGAAGTTGTTTCTGCGGAAGGCATATCGGAAATCACCATGCGCATAGGCGAGCACTGTGCATCACTGGTGGAAGATGGTGCGACTATTCAAACCGGTATAGGTTCTATACCAGATGCGGTGTTGGCAAGCCTGCACAATCATAAAGGACTCGGTCTTCATACCGAAATGTTTTCCGATGGTATAATTCCGCTGGTAGAAAGCGGTGTGATTACCAATCAATTCAAAAAGAAACACCGTGGTAAAATAGTGTCTGCATTTATGTTGGGCAGCCGTAAGCTGTACGACTTTGTGGATGATAATCCTTCGGTAATGATGCTCGGTATCGATTATGTGAACGATACAGCTGTGATTCGCACCAACCCGAAAGTAACGGCCATCAACAGCGCTATAGAAGTTGATGTTACCGGCCAGGTATGTTCTGATTCTATCGGCACCTATCATTTTTCAGGAGTAGGCGGCCAGATGGATTTTGTCCGCGGTGCTGCACTGTCGGAAGGCGGTAAACCAATTATAGCGCTCCCGTCTACAACTGCAAAAGGTATATCGCGCATCGTACCGTTGTTAAAGCCGGGCGCTGGTGTGGTTACAACCCGTGCGCATGCACACTATATTGTCACAGAGTATGGGGTGGCATATCTCTATGGAAAGAACATGCGGCAGCGTGCCAAGGCATTGATTGAGATAGCACATCCCAATCACCGGGAAACGTTGGAGCGTGCGGCCTTCGATCGCTTTAAAAGTTATGAGTTTGAAAGAACAATCTATTAGTATATGATCATAATCGTGTTGCTGATCAGTATCAGCCTTACTATAGCCCTTGTGTTTCTCGGTATTTTTGTATGGTCTATGAAAAGCGGACAATATGATGATACCTACACACCGTCTGTGCGCATGCTCTTTGATGATACTGAGAAACAGAAAAAGAAATGAATAGGTGTTGTTGCCGAAACGGTTCCATAACAGTAATGGCATATCCATCGGGTGTGCCATTTGTTTTTTACGATGATTGGCAAGTCAATTCTATTTCCTGACATAAATCAGTTGCTCCGCTAACCAAGGTCATCTCTCATCTTTTCATCCAGCTATACTTTTAGTTCCTGAAAAATATAGTGG
Organism: Ohtaekwangia sp.; assembly: GCF_036786105.1. Classification (NCBI taxonomy): domain Bacteria; kingdom Pseudomonadati; phylum Bacteroidota; class Cytophagia; order Cytophagales; family Fulvivirgaceae; genus Ohtaekwangia; species Ohtaekwangia sp. The sequence continues at coordinate 7,034 of NZ_DAIQRQ010000053.1, read as the reverse complement.
TTCAAAACCAGTAAGTGTATGGAATTGGAAAAATTCAGTTATGACAACAAGATTGTCAAAGCCTTTATCATTGCAACGGTTGTGTTTGGTCTGGTAGGAATGTTGGTAGGCCTTACAGCGGCTATTCAACTTGTATACCCGATCTTCAACTTTGATTTGCAGTATACCTCGTTCGGCCGCATTCGTCCGCTGCACACCAATGCGATCATCTTTGCCTTTGTAGGCAATGCCATGTTTGCCGGAGTATACTATTCGATGCAGCGTTTATTGAAAGCGCGCATGTTCAGTGATACGCTGAGCTGGATTCACTTCTGGGGCTGGCAATTGATTATTGTCGCGGCAGCCGTCACCTTGCCGCTGGGGATAACAACTTCCAAGGAATATGCTGAATTGGAATGGCCGATTGATATAGCCATCACACTTATTTGGGTTGTGTTTGGCTGGAACATGATTGGTACAATCATTAAACGCAGAGAGCGCCACATGTATGTAGCGATCTGGTTTTATATCGCTACGTTTATTACCGTAGCGGTGCTGCACGTGGTAAACTCTTTTGAAATGCCGGTAACTTTCCTTAAAAGTTATTCCTGGTATGCCGGTGTGCAGGATGCGCTTGTGCAGTGGTGGTACGGTCACAATGCTGTGGCCTTCTTCCTCACAACGCCTTTCCTCGGCCTTATGTATTATTTTCTTCCGAAGGCCGCCAATCGCCCGGTATATTCATATCGACTGTCTATTATTCACTTCTGGTCGCTGATCTTCATCTATATATGGGCGGGGCCGCACCACTTGTTATATACTTCGCTGCCGGATTGGGCACAATCACTCGGTACGGTATTCTCCATCATGCTCATAGCTCCGTCATGGGGTGGTATGCTGAATGGTTTGATGACGCTGCGCGGTGCATGGGATCGCGTGCGTGAAGACGCTGTGTTAAAGTTTATGGTGGTGGCTGTTACGGCGTATGGTATGGCCACACTGGAAGGTCCGCTGCTGTCGCTGAAGAACGTAAATGCTATAGCGCACTTTACAGACTGGATCGTAGCGCACGTGCACGTGGGTGGTCTTGGCTGGAACGGCTTCATGATCTTTGCTATGCTATACTGGGTAGTGCCACGCATGTGGAAAACGACATTGTATTCGCCCAAGCTGGCTAACCTCCACTTCTGGCTGGGTACACTCGGTATAATTTTCTATGCGCTGCCCATGTATGTGTCGGGTGTAGTGCAAAGCCTCATGTGGAAAGAGTTTAATCCGGATGGCTTCCTGGTATATAAGAATTTCCTGGAAACTACTGTACAGATACTTCCTTTGCACGCCCTGCGCGCTACAGGGGGTGCCCTCTATTTCACAGGTGCTATCATCATGACGTATAACCTGATCAAGACAGCCTATAAAGGAAGCTTTGTGGCAAACGAAGAAACTGAAGCGGCACCGCTGGCTCCTGATTACGTTGCTACCAGCGGCGGCTGGCACCATCGCTTGCTCGAACATAAGCCTGTGCTCTTTACGGTGCTCACGCTGATCGCTATTCTTATAGGAGGTGCTATTGAAATGGTGCCAACCTTCCTGCTCAAATCAAATGTGCCTACCATTGCCAGTGTAAAACCTTATACACCGCTTGAAGTACATGGACGTGATATATATATCCGCGAAGGCTGTGTGAACTGTCATACGCAAATGGTGCGCCCCTTCCGGTCGGAGACTGAACGTTATGGCGAGTACTCGAAAGCCGGTGAATTTGTGTACGATCACCCGTTCCTGTGGGGATCAAAACGTACTGGCCCTGATCTGCATCGCGTAGGCGGTAAATATTCCAACAGCTGGCACTACAACCACATGCTGGCCCCGGATGCTGTTTCAACCGGTTCTATTATGCCCGCGTATCCGTGGTTGTTTGAGCAGACCGTCAATAAAGAATTAACGGCAGCCAAAATAGCGGCCCTGCGCAGGATCGGAGTTCCCTATGAAGAAGGATATGAAGTCATTGCCAACGAAGATCTTGACAAGCAAGCTGAGGAGATCACCAAGACACTGAAAGCTGATGGCATTGAAGTAACGCCGGATGCCGAGATCGTAGCGCTGATCTCATACCTGCAACGACTGGGCAAAGATATTAAAGTAAATACTACAGCGGAGAATAAAGAATAATCATCCAGAGCACTCCTAAATATTCGTCTATATGTATAAGAACATTCTGCAAAATATGGATAACATAGCTGTGTGGCCTGTGATATCCTTCGTGATCTTCTTCCTTTTCTTTCTCTGCCTGTTGTGGTGGGTATTTACCACCGACAGAAAGATAATCGATAAACTCAAGCATCTGCCTATGGAAGAAGGCCAGAGCAATCTTTCAACCACTAAACCGGAATGACGATGAAGAAGGTATATATGTCGCTGGCTGCATTCTTAATGGCATCTGCAGCTATAGCACAGGAGAGCAGCGTGACAAAAACTTTTTGGGATGACCCCATCAACGACCCCATGATGCCGGTATATGCAGTGTCTACCATGGTATTCATTGTGCTGGTTCTTGTACTGGCTGTGGCTTTGTATATGGTACGTATTGTGAATATACTCATCGAGCAATCTGAAAAAGACAAGGCAGCGCAGGAAGGGAGAGTATATGTGCCTCGACCTTCATTCTGGGGCAGATTGTCGCAGAAACTGAATGACTCCGTGCCTGTATCGCAAGAAGAAGATATAGACCTCGGTCATAACTTCGATGGTATTCGCGAGCTTGATAATCACCTGCCGCCCTGGTGGAAATGGCTGTTCTATGGAACGATCGGCTGGGGTGCAGTATATCTGGTAGTATATCATATTTCAGCATCCTTCCCGCTATCCATCGGAGAGTATGATCGGGAAATTGCCCTGGCACACGAGCAAGCTGAAAAACGCAAGGCTTCTCAGCCTGCTGTAGTAATTGATGAGAATGCCCTGAAATATACAGCCGATGCTGCGATCATCGCGAAAGGTAAATCTGTGTTTGTAGGAAACAACTGCGGTACCTGCCACCGCGCTGATGGCGGGGGGAATACCATAGGTCCTAACCTTACCGACGAATTTTGGATACACGGTGGTGGTATAAAGAATGTATTCTCAACCATTAAGAATGGTGCTGTTGAAAAAGGTATGCCCGCCTGGGGTAAATCCATGAGCTCGGAGGATGTACGCAATGTTGCCTTCTATGTAATGAGCCTCCAGGGAACGAAGCCGGCTAACGGAAAAGCACCGCAAGGAGATAAATATATACCAGAGAAAGAAGCGGTAGCCGTTGATTCGGTAAAGACGCAAGCTTCGCTTTAAACTATAGTTCGCACGATGGCTAGTACAGAGGAAGTATATCAGTTTGATGAAGAGTTCAGGGATTCCATTGCAACGGTGGATGAGAAGGGAAAAAGAGTGTGGGTATACCCTAAGAAACCTTCCGGATACTACCATCGCCTGCGGATTGTCGTTACTGTGTTCCTGCTTTCTTTGTTCTTTGCAGGACCGTTTATAAAGATCACTGGCCAGCCGCTGCTTCTTCTGAATATATTCGAACGCAAGTTTGTAATATTCGGACAGGCATTCTGGCCGCAGGATTTTGTTATACTTGCTATAACACTCATTACATTCTTTGTCTTTATCATTCTCTTTACCGTAGTGTTTGGTCGCGTGTGGTGCGGGTGGATGTGTCCGCAGACGCTTTTTATGGAAATGGTTTTTCGCAAGATCGAATACTGGATTGAGGGCGATGCTCCGGCACAAAGAAGGTTGAATAAAGACCCGCTCTCTTTTACCAAAGTGTGGAAGAAAACAGCGAAGCATACATTGTTTATACTGATCTCGCTGTTAATCTCGCACACCGCAATGGCATATCTCATTGGCGCGCAGGCTACAGTTGATATTGCCAGCCATTCGCCAGACGCGAACATGGCAGGCTTCATCGGGCTGATGGCGTTCACGGCTATATTTTATGGCGTATATGCACGCTTCCGCGAACAGGCATGTATTGCCGTGTGCCCTTATGGAAGATTACAAGGTGTGCTGCTGGTAAAAGATTCCATTGTAGTAGCCTATGATTGGTTGCGTGGCGAGCCTCGCGGCCGACTGAAAAAGAACGAACCGGCCTCAATTGCCAAACACGGTGATTGTATAGATTGTAAACTTTGTGTGCACGTATGCCCTACGGGTATCGACATACGTAATGGTACACAGCTTGAATGTGTGAATTGCACAGCCTGTATAGATGCATGTGATGATGTGATGTTAAAGATAGGCAAGCCGAAGGGATTGATCCGGTTTGCATCGTATAACGCTATTGAAAACAGGATACGGAAAATCAT
>NZ_DAIQRQ010000053.1:0-2603 GCF_036786105.1 Ohtaekwangia sp. | reverse complement strand
GATTGATCCGGTTTGCATCGTATAACGCTATTGAAAACAGGATACGGAAAATCATGACACCGCGGGTAATAGGTTACTCGTTTGTGCTCGTGGCGCTGGCAGGATTGCTTTCTTTTGTGCTGGCTACACGCTCTGATGTGGAAACTACCATTTTAAAAGTTTCCGGTACGCTCTATCAGCGCGCAGATAATGGTTATATCTCCAACCTGTATAATGTAGAGTTTGTTAATAAAACGTTTCATGAAATTGCACTCGAAGCAAAAGTTGAGTCACCGGCTGGAGCCATGCTCCAACCTGTAGATGGTAAACCCATTGTGGTGCCGGCTGAAGGTATATTTAAAGGTGTGTTCTTTATAAAAATACCCGCACAGGAACTGCACGGGGCCCGCACCGTGGTGAAGATCGGTATATATCAGAATGGAAAGCTGATCGATAAGGTGAAGGCTAAATTTATAGGACCCGTCAGCAAATCGTCTGATATGCGGAGCCGGATGGAAGAAGAACGTGACGAGTAATTTTAAAACATCAGAAATATGAATTGGGGAAAATGGATCATTGTTTCGTTCGTATTGTTTGCAGCGTTTATTGCTACGCTTGTAACGGTATGTGTTCGGCAGGATGTAAGCCTGGTATCGAAGGATTACTACCAGGAAGAGCTGAAGTTTCAGGATCAAATCACGCGACAGGAGAATACAGAATCCTTGCGGGTTAAACCTGTGATCACTGTAAACCAGCAGGGCGTTGAGATCTCATATCCGGAACTGTCGAGCATTACGCATGGCGAACTTATGTTATTCTGTCCCGCCAATGCGCATCACGATCGTAAAGTCGTTGTGCCGGCAGCATCAGAGCGGTTGGTAATAATACCGGCGCAGGAACTAAGTGCCGGAATGTATAAAGCAAGATTTACCTGGTCTATGCAAGGTAAGGATTACTATATAGAAGAAACCCTTAGTCTGTAATGCTCTACACAGCGTTGATATTAGGATTTACCGGCAGCATGCATTGCATCGGCATGTGTAGTCCGTTGGCAATGGCGGTAACGAATATGTCGCGGCATGCATGGCTGAACCGGTTATTCTATAATGCAGGCAGAATCTCTACCTATAGCCTGTTGGGATTTGCGGCAGCATCTGCCGAGTCGCTGCTGCCCGTAGCGCGATATCAAAACCTTGTTAGCATTTTGTTAGGCGTAAGTTTATTGGTAATGGGCTTCGCCGGCATGAGTGGTATACATATACCATTTGTGAGTACAACCATGGGTAAGTTTATTGCACTGCTGAAAAAAGTATTTGCACACTTTTTAAAGCGCAGGCATGCAGGCTCTGTCTGGTTACTGGGAATGATCAACGGATTTTTACCCTGTGGTCTTACCTTTATGGCGCTGATGTTTTGCCTTACCCTGCCAGGGCCGTGGCATGGCTTCGGCTATATGGCATTGTTTGGTATAGGTACACTTCCAGCCATGTTGGGATTAACAGTACTGATCAACCCGATGATGAAACGGTTTCAGTGGAGCATGCGCACTGTTATGACCGTGCTGCTGATTACGTCCGGATGCATTATGATTGCGCGTGTATTTATAGACCATGCATCACATACTGCGATGCAACATCCGCAGGAAGGTACTATTGTTACCTGCCGCTAACGCGATACACTCCAGCGAACAACTTTTTCCAGTTTGGCAGGTTGAATAATTTTGATCTTGCCGCCATCAATCTCGATAAGCTTCTCATCTTTGAAATCGGAGAGTACGCGAATAACCGATTCTGATGCCGTGCCTACAATCTTGGCCAGGTCATCGCGTGAGATCTGGATGTTATCTTTCTTGTCTTTCAGCTGCGTTACTTTCAGCAATGCTTCGGCTGTGCGCTGCCGCACCGAGTTATACGCCAGGTTTAATAACTGTGCTTCTTTTTCAGATACCTTTTTGCAGAGCAGTGCTATAAAACCTTTCGATACGTCCGGATGGCTTTGCAGTAAAGTGACAAAATCAAGCTTCGGTATCAGGATCAATTCAGAATCCTGCATGGCAATGGCTGATTCAGTATATATGCTGCCATCGAGGATTGGTTCAAAGCCAAAGTAGTCGTTCTCGTGATAAATGTTGGTGATTAACTCTTTTCCATCCGGGTGCGACTTGAATACTTTTATACTTCCCTGTTTGATGAAGTATATATACTGTGGTGCATCACCTTCTGAAAATACATCCGTTTTCTTCTTGAATGCCTTTACCTTTTTGTCTTTGCAAAGATCTTTCAGGTTAAGCACCTGCCTGGCATCTTGTATAAAACTATCGAGGCCTGCAGCATCTGGTTCATACGACTTCTGCTGCATGAGGCTTTTTCGCAATCGGGCTTCAATTGCATTCAACAGATCAGTATCATCAAAAGGTTTGGTCAGGTAATCATCTGCCCCCAGATTCATTCCCTTGCGTATGTCCGTCTTCTCTGTTTTAGCTGTCAGAAAAATAAACGGTATACTGGCGGTTTCGGTTTTCTTGTTAAGTATATGCAGCACTCCATAGCCATCGAGCTCCGGCATCATTATGTCGCAGATAATGAGATCGGGTTTTTCTTTCAATGCCAGGTCGACACCAATTT
>NZ_DAIQRQ010000008.1:119490-126632 GCF_036786105.1 Ohtaekwangia sp. | reverse complement strand
TGCTTGTAGCTATCCTTTATTTCCCACAGATGCACAGATTAAAAGACAATCCCGAGCCCGCACCTCCACACAACTAGCAGCCAGAGGCCAGCAGCTAACCGCTATTTCAAATAAGCTTCTCCAGGTTTGCCTTCGCAATGGCTTCCGACTTGCTGTTTACCTGAAGCTTGGAATATATATTCTTGATATGCGTTTTGGCGGTTTCCTTGGAAATGAAAAGTTCTTCCGATATCTGTGTATAAGTCTTTCCCTCCGAGATCAGTTGCAGTATCTCGGTTTCACGCTTGGTTAGCGGAGAGTTTGGGTTCACATGAAAATTATCGATTACCATACGTGCTATACGGCTGCTCATGGGAGCGCCACCTTTAACAATTTCATCGAGTGCTGCCAGCAGTTCCATGTAGTTGGCGCTCTTGGTAATATACCCGGATGCGCCGGCCTTCAAGGCTTCGAACACCAACTCACTGTCTTCATAAACGGTAACCATGACGATGTCGGTATGCGGGCTTTTATCTTTTATTATCTTGGTGCCCTGTATACCATTCATGCCGGGCAGCTCTATGTCCATCAACACGATCTCAGGCTTATCCCGATTCAGATTTTCGATGGCGTCTTCACAGCTTCCATAGGCATTTACTACCATGAACTTCTGCGAACTATTTACAATCAGATTAAAGCTATTGCGTATCTCCTGATCATCTTCCACAATCATGACGCGTTTCTTAAAGGGCAAGGCCATACTTGAGCGTTTTGGTTAGTTTAAAGTTTAAGGTGATTTTGGTTCCGCGATGTTTCACACTGGTTATACGTAAAACACTACGAATCCTGTCGGCCCTTTCGCGAATATTTTGAAGACCATTGGATTTTTCTATTTCATCGGTCAAAAAACCGACACCATCGTCTTCAAAACTCATCTCAAAACCGTCTGGCTCCGATCGCCTCAACAATAACGTAACATTGCACGCATTCGAATATTTGAAAGCATTAGTCATCGCTTCCTTAAAAATGAGATTTGCCTCACGACTAAATCCATACGGAAGCTTGATCTTGTCTTTTACTTCATTGAAAGCACGAAACTGTATATTTTTCTCCTCGAATAGTTTTTCTCCAAAATCACGGATGTGTATAAAAAGCTTGGAGAGCTCATCGTTTACCGGATCGATAGACCAGATAAAATCGCGTGTGCCGGTATATAGATACTTCGCAGAGTCCTCCACTTTAGTATATAAGTCGCCGCTGCCATTACTGTTGCCATTACCATTAAGCTTTAGCAGACTTATATAGTTGATGATGCGGGTGAGCTGATTGCCCATCTCATCGTGAAAGTCGCGTGCTATCTCTTTCCGCAAGGTCTCCTGTTCCTTGGCACGGATGCGCTCAAGCAACAACATCTTGCTCACTTTCTGGCGTACACGCAGGTATAATATCAGCGTAATGATTCCGGCCAGTAACACTACTACACCCACCATAAACGAAGCAGTTTGATAGAATGGTGCCTTGATCGAAAAAGGATACGCAATCTTCTTATAGCTCCAGCTTCCCTGTTTATCGGTGCTCATAACATGCAGCACATAATTACCGGGCGGAAGGTTGCTATAAGTAACTTCGGTCATCGAAGAAGGTTGCGACCACTTTTTATCAAAATTCTCCAGGTAATATTTAAACTTGATGGATTTAGGATATCGCTTGTCAACACGGTTAAAGTAGAATGTAACGTGGTTTCTGTCTGCCGGGAGTCTCGGATTTACCGGTATTCTGAAAAAACCTTCTGTAGTATCGGCATACTGCCGCGGGTCATACTCTCCATAGAGGATCTGCACGTTGGTAAGATGCAGATCGAACGAACGTGCCGGCATACTGCTGATGTCGTTAAACGCATACAAGCCATCTACAAGACCAAAATATTTATTGTTCGGTGTAAGCTCGAATGCATTCAGGTTTGTCTCTACACCGGTAAGTCCGTTGTCGTATCCAAAATAAAGATTCTCTTCAATTTCCAGGTTGCGCGCGAGCTTCACACGATTAATACCTTTTTCGGTGCCAATCCACAATTTTCGTTTTTCGTCTGCTGCTGCAAAGTATATAAAATCAGAAGCAAGCCCTTCCTGCGTGGTAATAAATTTGCGGTGGCGACTCTTCGGATTATAAATCACCACGCCTGCACCACCGGTGCCGAGTGCCAACAACGAATCCTGATAAGGAAGTATACTCATTACCGATGTATTGTTCAATCCGGGAATCTGCAGCACACCTATCTTTTCATCGCGGATCGTTTGTATACTGATGTCGGTAGCGATGTATAAAGTTTTATACCTTTTGGAATAATGCAGGTGCCAGATACCATTGCTTAAGAGGCCATTGGTTGTAGTATAGTTATGGAACGACTGTCCATCAAAGCGTGACAGCCCGCCTCCCGTGCCTACCCACATGGTGCCCGCTTCATCAAACTCGATTGATGTTATTGTATTCGAGGGTAAACCCTCTTCACGGGTAAACCAGTCCAGTTTGTCATGAACAGAATCATAACGACCGAGGCCATACATAGAACCAACCCAGATAGTACCATCCGGACTTTGCTGAATGACGCCAATGTTATTGCGGCTCGTTTCATGCTTGTCTACATAAGCATGCGATTTACCTTTGTTGATCTTCCAGAGCCCTTTGCTCAATGTACCCAACCACTTCGTTCCACACCGATCGGTAAGTATAGCCATTACACCCCGCAGATTTTCAGAACTGCAACGATTAAAATCCTGTATAAAATATTTATAAAGACCGCGGCCATCGGAGGCAAACCATGTGTTGCCTTCAGAGTCGTTCACAACCTGCAGCACCGAAACATCACGCAACACCGTATCGCGTTTCACTTCTTCATTTTTACTCACTACATCGCGAAAGAGATTACTGCCATCGCGTGTCCAGAAGAAATCGCCCTTCTCATCGTACAAGAGAATCATGTTTTTAATCGGCAACTTCAACGGTTCTATAGTTTGTGTACGATGATCGACCCTGAAATAACCCTTGTCTGTTCGCAACACAATGTCGCCTTTATACTCGAAGGGGTAATATATTTTACCGATGTCATCTGTAACATCAAAAGAGTATTCAGTTTTAGGAGTAAGTATATGGCATGAGCCATCTTTCATAAAGAAACAATGTACTCCTACTGTTGTGTGATATGATTTCCAGATAACCTTGTTGTGTACCAGCGGGCGGCCCCAATAGTAAAGCGAATCCTGAAATATTTTACCTATGTTACCGTTGGCTACTACAAAAATTGAATCATTGCGTTCGTATAGCCTGCGATGGCCCGCGTTCTGAAATTTAGGATCGTGAAAGCGTTTAAAGGAATATCCATTGAATCGCGTAACACCGTGTGCATGCAATATCCAAAGGTTATCGTGATGATCGAAAAGCAGTGAAGAGATGTCGTTGGAAAGAAGACCGTCTTTTGTAGTATATACTTTAAATTCCTTGCCATCGAAACGCGCTAACCCTCCGCCCTGCGTTGCCATCCACAGGTAGCCATTCTTGTCTTCCACCAATGAGCGCACCTGCGACTGTGGCAAGCCATCTACGGCAGTGTAGTTCCGCGTTGAGTATGTGAAATTCTGGGGCAGGCCTGCCTTCGCGAACAAGGAAAATAAAATCACCAGAATGCCAAACCTGCTCGCTCCCATAATCTTACAAAGTACGCGTATCAGCGCTAAAATATTGTCACGCATCTTTCGGTATTTAAGAGTTTAGCCATTCACAAAAAAGAAATGAAACATGCAACCCGAATGCTCTTTTTAAAGTCTTAACGAAGTTAACACCCTCTGATCATGATCAAAAATTACCTCCTTATTGCTTTTCGCAGCTTGCAAAAACATATTTCGTATGCAGCTATCAATGTAGTCGGGCTTAGCATCGGACTGGCAACTTGCCTGCTACTGATTACCTGGATCAGCCATGAACTAAGCTATGATACATTTCATGAAAAGGCTTCACGCATTTATCGTGCTTCGCTGGAATATAGCTTTGGCGGACAAACTGCGCGCACTGCAATATCGCCAACGGCGCTGCTACCGGCTGTACAGAAAAATTTTGCTGAAGTAGAAACGGGTGTGCGTCTATACAATCCTTCTGCCTGGACACCTTATGTATTGCAAAAAGATGACAAGCTCTTTCAGGAGGGCAGATTTTATTTTGCAGACAGTACTTTCTTTGATGTATTTACCTTTCCCCTGCTGAAGGGCAGTGCTAAAGATGCACTTACGCAGCCGAACTCTGTTGTACTAACACGTTCGATGGCAAAGAAATATTTTGGTAGTGAAGATGTGATCGGCAAAACGATCATGGTTAACAACAAACAGGAATATACAGTTACCGGTCTTACGGAAGATGTTCCAAGTAATTCGTTGCTGCAATATGATTTTATAGGGTCATTCTCTTCGTTGAACGCTTCAAAAGAACAAATCTGGTGGAGCGCAAACTATGAAACCTATATTGTATTGGCACCGGGAGCAAGCATAACCACACTCTTTGAAAAGACCAGTGCGCTGGTAAAAAAGGAACTTGCCGGTGAGCTCACCAATCCGGGCGATTATGTTGTATACAATTACATTCCGTTAACGGATATATACCTGCGCTCGGACATGAGCGAAAATAAGGCTGTGAGTGACATACAGTATATCTATATATTCGGAGCCATTGCTATGCTGGTGCTGATTATTGCCTGCATTAACTATATCAATCTGGCAACGGCACGTGCGGCTGATCGTGCCCGCGAAGTAGGCATCCGCAAAGTAGTGGGTGCGCTTCGTCCACAATTGTTCATTCAATTTATAAGCGAATCCGTTATCGTTACCTATATGGCATTGCTAATGGCCTTTTTACTGGCAAAGGTAGCGTTGCCATTCTTTAACGAGATGACCGCCCAACCACTTGATTCTTCCCACTTTATTAATCCTGTGTTTATCATAACTGCCATTGCCGGTGCTACCGTTATTGCCTTGGTAGCGGGCGCTTATCCTGCTTTCGCAATCACAGCCTTTAAACCAGTAAGTGTATTGAAAGGCAATTTTAAAACATCGGGCAAAGGTATATGGCTGCGTAAAAGTCTCGTGGTAGTACAGTTCGGCATTTCCATTGTTCTTACCATCAGTACGATGGTGGTGATCAAACAGCTGTCGTTCATCCAGCACAAGAAGCTCGGGTATGATAAGGAGAATACTGTAATCCTTCCCCTCGATGGACAAACTGCCAAAGTATACGAGCAGCTCAAAAATGAGATACTGCGAAGCGGTATCGCTACACATGTAGCACGCGCCATCGAATCTCCCACCCACATCAATGGGACCTATTCACTCAACATTCCCGGTTTCTCCAACAACGTGGGTATAATGGTTACTGCCAATGCAGTGGATCCTGATTTTATTCCAGCTCTGGGTATGGAACTTATAACGGGCAGAAACTTTACTGAGAATGACTATATAAAAATGCGCAAGGATACGGTATGCTCTTTTGTATTGAATGAATCAACGATTAAGGAAGTAGGCCTCAGCCCGGAACAAGCTATTGGTACATTTATTAACATGCATAATCGTAAAGGTGAGATTGTAGGTGTTGTAAAGGATTTCCATTTCAACACACTTCAACAAAAGATATCGCCTTTGATACTTTTCACTGAAGAACAGCAATTTCACACCATCCTGATAAAACTAAAGAAAGGCGATCCGCGTGAGGCATTAGCAACGCTTAAGAGCATCTGTAACAATATTACGCCGCACCGCCCCTTCGAGTATACTTTCCTCGACCAGGAATATACTGCGATGTACAGGAACGAAGAACGCATGAGCCAGATCAGCTCTACTTTTGCTACACTAACCATCATCATCGCATGCCTCGGGTTGTTTGGACTCGTTTCATTCTCGGCATCACAAAAAACAAAAGAGATTGGCATACGCAAGGTGATGGGCGCCTCGGCAGCCAGCGTTGTGCTCCTGATTACGAAAGACTTTACGAGATTGGTAATACTGTCCATTGTTATCGGTATACCGGCCGCATATTGGATTATGAGCCAATGGCTGAATGGCTTCGCTTATAAAACCGACATTGGCATCTGGCCTATGGTACTGGCAGGGATATCATCGTTACTGATTGCATTTGGTACTGCCAGTTTTCAGGCAATAAAAGCGGCCCTGGTAAACCCGGTGGATACGCTTCGCAACGAGTAGAGAAAACATTGTTATCTACCTGGATACAAAATCCACGGCAGGCCGGCACTGCGGTGGATTTTTTGTTTTGTGACTTTTCAGATTCCTTTGCATTATAGTGTTGTAGTTGCAAAGCGTATGACGGAAGACGAGATACAATACGAATACGCAATCCTGGAACGGTCGAAGCGGAATGCCAACGCTTTTGGAGAGCTGTATGAAAAATACTTTGACCGTATATTTAATTTTATTTACCGCCAAACCGATGATGAAGAGTTGACGGCCGACTTATGTCAGCAAACTTTTCTAAGCGCTCTGAAAAACATAAAGCGCTACGAGTTTCGCGGTATACCTTTCTCTGCCTGGCTCTATAAAATTGCAAGCAACGAGGTAAACAAGCATTACCGCAAAAAGAAGAACGACAAAGTATTCAGCATTGAAGAAGTGCGTGTACGCGAGTTGTTCGAACAGGCCAATGAAGATTGGGATGAAGAGATACTGCAAAAGCTGTTGCAGTATTTTAAAGAACTGCCCACAGATATGCTGCAGGTATTGGAGCTTCGTTTCTTTGAAGACAAGGATTTCAAAGAGATCGCTTTTATCCTGGACATAACCGAGAGTGGTGCCAAGATGCGCACCTACCGGGCACTGGACAGATTACGAAAGAATTTTAACTTACGAATCAAGTACGATGTCAAGGAATGAAATACGGGTTAGGCGTACTATAAGTCCGGGTCAGATTGCACGGCACCGTAACTATAGCAAACTGATGAACCGGCACTCGCGCTATTTGAAAATGAAGCGCTCTGTCATCGCGCTTGTATATGTACTGATACTGGTGCTGATGATCATGCTTTATATGCTGGTGCGCAGAATAGAATACGACAGAAAACTGCATCCGGAGAAGTATAAAAAGACAGCTGGCATTGAACCGCCAGCTGTTCG
>NZ_DAIQRQ010000008.1:84754-119390 GCF_036786105.1 Ohtaekwangia sp. | reverse complement strand
GTTAACCGTTTTATCAGCAGTTACGGATAACAGATAGCAGATAACTGTTAACAGGTAACGTATCAGCTTGGTGCTTAAAATCTTCCAAACTTCAAGGTAACATTATACGACATATTACTCAGGTTACTATCGGATAAGCCTGCAGCATCACTTCCAAACGCAGAACGATATGATACTCCGGGGCTAAAGCGCATCCAGCGGAATAAATTTACCTCCAATTGTACACCGGGCTCTGCAACGAAGAACCAATTCTCATCGTGCTTGTCATGTTTATCCCAGTCATTATGATTAAATTCATCATCCCAGTTATAGCGGTTGTACTGCACCGTAAAACCTGCGCCGGAGAAAAGATGAAACACCAGGTGAAAAGCTTTATTGGAGCCTAATACATATTCCGTTACCAGTCCGCACTGGCCATATTCGTAGCTCAGATTTTCTCCGGGCACCACGCTATATTCTGAGGGCACTGGTATATTGTTGGTTACGGCACCACCACCGAGGCCAATCATAAAACGGCGATTCAAATATACACCTCCATATACCTCAGCAATGTTGGCATACCGGCCGTTGATCTTTGTAAACTTATTGCTTAGCGCACCATAGCCGGTTACGCGGCCACCACTTTTGAAAACCGTCTGCATATCCTGTGCGTGCGATACCGTTACAACAAACAACAGGACGAAAGCGAGATTCGTAATCTTCTTTTTCATATTATAGAATTGTTTTTTCGCCCTTATGACAATAGGAAAGTACATCTACCCCTATGCCACCACCAAAATATTTTTATGAGCATCCAGCCGGTTTCTGAACCGATGCCATATACAACGATTCCGGTAATGGAGCAATCGGGCAACACATATCCATATTTAGTATAAAAACAGTATCTTGAAAACAAACAAAAACACTATGCGTGCACTTCTTTTTATTTACTGTGTTCTATTAAGTCTTACCATGCAAGCACAAAACCTGCGGTCGGGTGGAGTATTGAAACCGGAGCAGGCGATTATGGATATTCGCCATTATACAGTTGCATTGGATGTTGATCCGGAGCAACAAAGTCTGGATGGTTATGCAGAGATTGATCTGGTATTATCACAACCTACCGATATATTATTATTTGACCTGGTACATTTGCTTACCGTTAAAAAAGTCTGGGTAAACAAAAAAGAGCAGCCCTTCTCTCAAGCCGATGATTTGATCCGCATTACTCCTGCTGCCAAAGTGCCGGCCGGCAAAGTACACATCAGGATTGCGTACGGTGGCAAGCCTGGTATAGCAGAGCGTGCACCGTGGGTAGGCGGCTTTCAATGGGCGAAAGACTCGTTGGGAAATCCGTGGGTAGCCATTACCTGTCAGAGCGAAGGCGCCAAAATATACTACCCCTGTAAAGATCATCCCAGCGATGAGCCGAACGAAGGTGCTGATCTGATCATTACCGTGCCAAAGGGACTTTACGTAGCAGGGCCCGGGCTTCTCAGGAATGTATCTGCGAAAGGGAATAAAAGCACCTATCACTGGAAAACAAATTACACCATCAACAATTATAGCATTGTATTCAATATCGGGAAATATACCGTTGCCACAAGAGAGTACACAACCCTTAACGGCCACAAGGTGCCCATGCAGTTCTATGTATTGGAAGAACATAAGCATCGTGCCAATCACCTGCTCGATATATTCGAACGCAGTGTTCGCGTGCAGGAAAAATACTTCGGCGAATATCCGTGGATAAAAGAAAAACTGGCTATCTGCGAAACGCCACACCTGGGCATGGAGCACCAGACACTGAATGCTTATGGCAACAAATTCCGTTACACCAAAGCGGGCGGACAGGATTTCGACTGGCTGCTGCACCATGAACTCGGACACGAGTGGTGGGGTAATAAAGTTACCGGTATAGATTGGGCCGACATGTGGATACAGGAAGGCATCTGCACGTTTGGCGATCATCTATATACCCGCGAGGCCGATGGTGAAGAAGCCTATCGTAAGCGTATGCAGCAAACAGCGCGCGCTATAAAAAATGAAAAAGCTGTTGTACAAGGCAAAAACCTGGACACGGATGTAGTATATCATGGCGACATTTATGGCAAGGGTGCATTCTTCATGCACACTATTCGCTATGTAATAGGCGATGCTATATTCTTTCCAACGCTGAAAAAACTGGCCACCGATCCGAAATATACTTACGACAATCTTGTAAGCACAGATGATGTAGAGCAACTGTTCAGCCAGGCATCAGGTCAAAACCTGAAACCCTTGTTCGACTTCTACCTGCGCACTATCAACAAGCTTGATGTGCTGGTAAAGCAAACCGGCGATAACAAATACCAGGTACAACTGGTTAACTTCGATGCCGCTATACCAATGGATATCAAAACGGATGCAGGTGTTCAGCGCACTACGCTCTCAAAAGCAGGCATAACCATTACGAGTACAACAACACCGGTAATTGATCCGGAAGTGTTTTACCTCAAACGTGTGATCTACGAGTAATAAACAATGGGTCTTGTATAACCAGTACCGGTAATCAAAGTCCATCGATACTATATCTGACGCTCGGCGTGGACTGCCAATCATGCTGTACAAGATATTAAAGCGACAAAATTTGTAAGCGGTATATATACTTTGAAAAACCTCTCATCATGATCGATCTTAAAGAAGCTCGAAAACTGGCTTTATCGTTGCCGGAGAGTAGCGAAGAAGACCATTGGGGGCGGCCATCATTCCGGGTAAAGAAGAAAATATTTCTTACGCTATGGCCTGCGGAAAAACGTGCCGTTGTCAAGTTATCAACGGTAGATCAATCCGTATTCTGCGATTACAACGCAGCCGTCTTTTATCCTGTGCCGGGTGCCTGGGGCAAGCAGGGCTGGACAAACATCGAATTGCAAAAAGTAAGAAAAGACATGTTCAAAGATGCCCTGAATCTCTCATGGCAAAGCGTAGCACCCAAAAGCCTCTTAAAGAAAGAAGCAAGTATAAAGTAGACAAAATGTTGTAAAAAAAAGTATACAAATATTGACCAAAAAAGTATACAAATATTAACCAAAATAGTAAACATTTATTTACCTTTGAGCGTTGAACAACGAAAGACGCTCTTCCTGTTCTGTCGAGGGATAAATGGCAGAAGTTACCCGTTATGTTAAAGTTTAAATGCCGAAATGCAGTGAAATTCTCAAACTATTGAGACGCGATGGATGGTTCGTTGAGAGACTGGGAAAGGGTTCGCACATCATCTTAAAACATCCTACAAAAAAAGGGCTCATTTCATTTCCGAACCATGGATCGGCGGAATTGAAAACAGGAACCCTCCTTGCAATCCTGAAGGCGGCAGGAATAAAATAGTCGCCAGAGTTATTACAAATAATAAAGACAATGAAATGAAAAAGATAGTTGTCAAAGTTGAAAGAACAGAAACAGGCTTCTCTGCCTATGCAGAAAAATATGCAGCATTTACCACTGGCAAAAACTCCATCGAGTTAGTCAGAAACATGGTAGAATCCCTCAATCTATACTTTGAAGCAGAAGGTAAGGGTAAACGCGTTACAGCCACCGATATTTCTTTTGAGATGGAAGTAACAACCATCTTCGAGATCTTCACCGTTATCAATGTTCGTGCCCTGGCGGGTCGCATCGGCATGAATCACACACTCTTATCACAATATGCCACCGGAAAAAAGAAAGCATCTTCCAAACAAACCGAGAAAATCCTCGATGGTATACATGAAATTGGCCGCGAATTATCAGAGCTGAATTTGATACGATAACCCATTTCCGCATACTTTTACAGGCCGGCTCATCTGCGAGCCGGCCTTTTTTGTTTTCATTCACGCATCATCCATAACGATCATCTATGTCGCTCATCAGAAAAATTAAATCTACGATCGGACTCGTTCAGCAACTTGACCTTGACAAAATCGGCAAGCTTGCCGAAAAAGTTGACCTCAATAAAATGGTAGGACTTGTAAGCACAATGAAGCCGGAAGACCTGCAGAAACTTATGAAGTTTATGGAAGGCGGCAAGAAGAAGCACGAGTTTCCGGAGATTGATGGTGACTTCTACGATCTGGATCAATGGCTTACACCAGAAGAACGTGCTATACAATTAAAAGTGCGTGAGTTCATGCAGGAACATATCAAGCCGATTGCAAATGAGTATTGGTTAAAGGATGAATTTCCGCATCATATCATTCCGGAGATCGCGAAGTTAAATATCTGCGGACTCACCTATCAAGGGTATGGTTGCCCGGGAATGTCAAGTTTACTGGAAGGCTTCCTGGCAATGGAGATGGCGCGCGTAGATTGCTCTACCTCTACATTTTTTGGTGTACAGAGCGGTCTTGCGATGGGCGCTATATACTATTGCGGCAGTGAAGAACAAAAGCAGCAGTGGCTTCCGCGAATGCAGAAGATGGAACTCATTGGAGCGTTCGGACTTACCGAACCGGAGGTAGGCTCTGGCGCAGCAGGTGGTTTAACCTGTACCTGCAAGCGTGTGGGCGATACATGGATTTTGAATGGCCAGAAGAAATGGATCGGCAATGCTACGTTCGCAGACCTGGTAGTGATCTGGGCTCGCGACCTGGATGATGATAATGTAAAAGGATTTATCGTAGAGAAAGGCACTAAAGGATTTAAGGCCGACAAGATCAAGGGCAAGATGGCGCTTCGCATTGTGCAGAATGCGTTGATTACACTTACCGATTGTGAAGTGCATGAGAGCAATCGCCTTCAGCATGCAACTTCCTTTAAAGATACAGCGAAAGTACTGCGTATGACACGCGCAGGAGTTGCCTGGCAAGCCGTAGGCTGCGCACGCGGTGCGTATGAAAGTGCATTACGCTATACCCACGAACGCAAGCAGTTCGGTCGCACCATCAGCAGCTTCCAGATGGTACAAGACCTGCTGGTGGAAATGCTCAGCAACCTTACGGCTATGCAAACCATGGTGTGTCGCCTGTCGCAATTGCAGGATGTAGGCAAACTTACCGATGAGCAGGCATCGCTAGCAAAAGTATTTTGTTCACTCCGTACCCGCGATATTGTAAGCCATGCGCGCGAGCTCTTTGGCGGCAACGGTATATTGATCGAGTACGATATAGCACGTTTTGTAGCCGATGCAGAGGCGATCTATTCTTACGAAGGTACCAAGGAGATCAATACATTAATTGTAGGGCGGGCAATTACAGGACAGAGTGCATTTGTTTAATGATTATATTCAGACATTGTCCTGCTCTTGTTAAAGCATAGCCTGGCGATGGCCGGCATACAAGTACGACTTGAAGAAGGCATATGTTGTTTACACTTTCTTCTGAGCATTTGTTTCGCGGATCAATCGCACAGACATAAAGCCGAGTATACCGATCACGAGGATAATGGCTACCCAGATAATACGCTTGTCTGTAAAGAATGCAGGTGATTCTGTTTTTGCTGTTGTTTCGTGGTGTTCGCGTATTGCACCGATACGTAATACGTCCGGTTGATAGGCAATACTGTCCTGAAAGAATGCCAGATCGTACGAAGGGCTTGCCATAGCATCTTCACCAAACTTTATGCTATACGTCTCTCCTTTTTTGAGCCACGCCACGATGTAGCGATTAAGCTGATATACCTTCACAGTCGATACTGTCAGTGTAGGATTATCCTGATTATCGATTGCCAACATAAGTTCACGCGTCTTTAGCATGGGAAGATCAACAACAGCAGTCTGGCCTGAACGGATCTGGAAAGAAGTTACAGGTGCATAATAATCATGACTGCCCTTTTTTGCAGATCGTGTGGCACGCTGGTATACTTGTACATCACGCAGAAAATAGGGAGCGCCAGTCATTGCCAGCTCTAACTTGTCCAGCAGGCGCAGTGTATCGTATTGCAGGTATATATATGTTTTCTTTTGCTTTGCACTATCAGCAGTCACCATACTTCGGGTGGTTACTTGTGTGTAGATGCCTTCCGAAACAGATGTATCATAATATCCAGCCTTGATAACATTCAAAGGAGCGCTTGACGAGTCGTTGATGGTTAGTGAATAGTATGCATAATTACTCAATGGAAAATGTACTGTTTCCATATCGGCTGCTTCTGTTGCATTGTCGATCGATTGAAAATAAAACTTATCACGGATTGCAAACCATTCCTTTCCGTTGTCACTACCCGACAGGGTAGCCTGCTTCGTTACATCAGCGTTCCGGATCAACAAGTTAATATTGTTGATGGGAGTTTTACCAGCCACCTGTAGAATCAGCGTAGTGCAACACCCTGAACTTTGTTTCTTCTCAACAATTGTGTAGTCGTGAAATTGCTCCTGTATATATACCGGCTTCTCCTCGCGCAGAACATACGGCACTTCTTTGTTCGTGGCATCATACAATCGCACGTTGCTAAACTCGCGATTCGGATACGGTGCTGCATCAGGCGAAAGCAGAATCCTGTAAAAGCCATCAGCATGCACCGCCGGCAACGTTGCTTCTGCACGAAATGTTTGTGCCTGTGTTGCAAGCACATTTATGATCAATATAATGATTATTACACTTTGTCTCATGCAATCGTCTCCTTTCCTGGTTCATCTTCTGTTTTCGCTCCGGCATCGCTCGCGGGTTCATCTACCAGCAATAATTTTTTGAGGCGCTGATACATGAACGAGACAACCAGTAATAGCACCCCGAGTGAGATAAAGGCAGCAATCTTTCCACCTTCAGATATACCGCGTATATCAAAGAGGAATAATTTAAGTAACGTAATCAACAATAATGTAAGTGAAATAATACGCAAATGCTTTTTACGTGTCTTCAGCCCGAGGGCGATCAACAGGAACGAAGCCACGCCCCAAAGTATGGGGAAACCGATGCGATGATTTTGCGATATAATGGTATAGATCGAATCCGGATTTTTATAGAACAGCAATAATACCGCGTGATCAAGTTCGGCACTCGCCAGAAATACAAAGAACGATACATAGAACCATGAATACGCATTGTGCGTTTGCGCGTTAAAGCTAACAAGTTTCTGCACGCGCTTCAGCGTAATAACTGCCACAAAGAGCAGCAATGCTACATATACATAGTGGAATAAAAATCCGGTGGCACTTGCCTCGCCCAGCAAATAAAAATCGCGTGCGTTAATAATGGTTTCGTGATAAAAGAACAGGTACGCCAAAATAGCCACAGCCCCCCAACCGGCAAAGAACTGGCGAAGCGGTTCCGGCAAAATAAGTTTCTTCTCACTCATTAACAATCCTGCAATAAAGCACAGATTATAGCAACCGATCATGATCAGGAAAGCGGCACGATCATCTATATATCTTGAAAGCTGATATTGCAGCTCCAGAAATTGCGAAGTATACAACAATAAAATTCCACTCAGTGAAAGAATTACTTTGTAGGGCTTTATAAGATCCGCAAATTCTTCTGTCTCAAACTTCAGGAAATATAGTGTGGCTACAATAGATGCCAGCACAAATATGCCCGTGATGTAGGCCTTATTAATAATTACGGAAAGATCGCTTCCATATGTAAAATACAATTGCTGCCAATCCATCAAAAGACTCACCACCATCAGGACAACGATAACAACAGAAGCCAGTTTCATCAGTTTTATACCTGATTTTTGTGAAAGCCACAAGAGCAATACGGTTTCTGCTGCCCAGAACAACGTGATATAGTTTCCTTCAAGCTGCACAGGTGCTGCCAGACTTATAAAGGTGAGCACCAGCCCGATGAGCAGGAACACAAGGTTGCGGTCTACCCGTTCGTTCTTATACAAGCTATAGGCGAATACAAAATTAAATATACCCAGCGCTGCCGTAAACAATCCCTGAAATCCATGACCCGCTGATGTGTTGAGTATGGCCATACCGGCCGCATAATAGCAGAATGTGTTACTCAATAACAATGTTATTTCAATTGCTTTGAATCTGGTTTGATTACGAATGTTATTGACCACATTCATGAGGAAGAAAACAAGATAGAACAACGTGGCAAACAGCATGGCGCCACGCAACATCGGTATATTTTCATATTCGTATTTGGCTGCAAGCCACGAGCCAAAGAGAATTATTGTGAAGACATAGGCAATAATGTTAACGAGGTTCCACTTCTTATAATACGCCAATACGAGCATACCTGCATCGAGAATGAGCACGTAGGTAAACAGAACAATATAGTTACCCTCACCGGTGCTTACCATAAACGGAGATGCAAACCCTCCCAGGATAGCCAGTATAGCGAGTTCAATTCGATCATAGGCCAGCGATAACAAGATGGTAAAGCCGGTGATGACCACCATGAGTATAAATGCAGCCGTCTGGCTAAATATGCCATATTCATGAAAAGCTATGGCAATAGTTAAATATAGCACAGCTATACCGCCACCTACCAACACCGAGCTGAAAGCAGCAAACGTTTTGCGCAAGCGATGCGCTATACCGATCAATATACCACCACAGGCTATACCAATAAACACGCGGCCAATTACACCAATCCATTCCTGATCGATGGCATACTTTACAAAGAAACCGATACCCAGTACCAGTATACCGATACCGATTTTGTTGGCGAGATTCTCGCCTATGAATTTTTCAAGATCAGGGTTGCGCTCAAAGAAGCCGGGCCTGGGTGGTGCCGGTGGCGTAACTACGCGCTGTTTCCGGGGCGCGGTCACAGTCGGGAAGGTTACGACTTCTACAGGCGTCTCTGTTTTTTCCCTTACCTCTTCCTTTACTGCGGGCTTTACTTCTTCTGCCACCGGTTTAATATCTTCCCGCACAGGAAGCACTGGTGAAACAGGTTGTTCTTTTACCGGTTCTTCCTTTACCCCCGGCACTTCCGCTGGCTTTATTACCGGTGTTGCCTGCAGCACGGGGCGTTCGGCAACAACATCACGTTCGCGTCTCAACTCGCGCTCAGCCTGTTGTTCTCGGGACCGTTGCTTCCTGAATTCTTCCGACAGGTCGTCAAGCTTCTTTTGCAGGATCAGTAGTTGTGAGGAAAAGTTGTTTTTGATGGAGATCACCACAAAAAGGATGACGACAACAATAATAAAGAGGAGCAAGAGTGTAAATTCCATGCTTTACAGGGTAGGTAGCGCGACAATTACGGTTTTGAGGGTTGTTTCTAACTAATCACAGTTGTGAAAAATCAACATAAATATAATAAAAAGAAAAAGGCCGCTTCACATTGACTGAAACGGCCTTTTTAGAAAAGAAAATGTTAGTTATTTCCGGTGCTTTGTTACGAAGGTAAGCACAGGACGTCTTGAATGGCTTACTACTTCTTCAGCAATGCTTCCTGCCAATACGTGGGCAAAACCGGTGCGGCCGTGAGTTGCCATGGCAATCATATCGGCATTGATGCTATCCGCAAAGTATATAATACCTTCTTCCTCACTGATATCGTTGAATACGTTGATGGTATAGTTTTTCAACTGAAGTTTCTTCGCGAAGTTCTCCATGTACTTCTTCACCACTGCATCGCGCTGGAAGTTAGAAGGCGTGTTGATGCGCACCAGGTGAATGGTTGAATCATATACCTGCTGCGCTCTTCTTACTATACGTGAAAACACTTCTTCATCTTTATCCATAGAAGTGGCATAAACGATATTCTTGAAATCCTTGCTGGCCGGCTTGTTATGTACCGTGAGCACCGGGCAGTTTGAATGACGTACTACTTTTTCAGTGTTCGATCCGATGATCATTTCCTCGAGGGCTGTGCGGCCTGAAGTTCCCATAACCACAAGGTCAACCTTATTTTCGGTGATGATGGCATTCATACCATGAAAAGGTGTTCCAAGTCTGAGTTTCTGGCGCACTTTTACATCAGCAAACCTGGCATCAGAAGCGAGTTTCTCCATTTGCTTCTTGGCCTTTTCGATCAGCTTCGCCGTGAATATTTTATCCTCCCAACTTCCGCTATAAGTAGCTTCTCCTTCTACGTTAATAGAACCTTCGGAAGCTTCTTCAATCACATGCAGGAGTGTGATCTCTCCACCTGAACGTCTGGCAATGTCAGCAGCAACTTCTGCCGCGATCATAGCAGGCTTGGAAAAGTCAGTCGGGACAAGAATTTTTTTCATAAGGTATAGTAAGTTACGTTAATCGATTGCAATAAGGTAAAAGTAGCGATTTCGTTCAAAATTCAAAATGAGGGTTCCCTGTGCTGGTACATTACCATGATTAACGGGCAGGTGTCATTACAACAACAGAATTACCGATTTACCAATGACCATAAAAAAAGTAAAGGCCTCCCCTTACGGAAAGGCCTTTATAGGTCAATGAATTACAATTTATCTTAGAAACGAACAGTCTTGGTGTTACCAGCTTTGTCAGTTACTTCAAATGTCAGTGAACCTGATACATTCTTTACAGTATACAGTTGAGCAAAGTTACCTTCGATTGATTTGTTTTCGCTGTGTACAAGATTGTTAGCAGCATCGTAGATCTTTACATTGATCTGCTCAGCGCCTGTAGCAGATACAGACACGAGGAATTTACCGTCTTCGTTCGCTACTTTAGATATGTGCACATTCTTAGCAGAAGCGTCTACCGGCTTATAGTTTATTTTCTCAGTTCTTTTACCAGTAGCATCGATCAGCTCGATAGTATATTCACCAGCCTGAAGACCGCTAAAGTTCAGCGGGCAGATGAAACCGTCTGTACCATTGATAGTTTCAGTGAATACAATTTCTGAATTTGTATTATAAATATTCAATTTGATTTTACCAGCATTTTCAGCTTTGTAAATAACTTTGAATACTTCTGCACCTTTAACAGGTACCACAGCCAAACCCTTGTTGCTTGGCTCTTCCTTTCCAAGAGCCGCTACGGTTGCACTTACTACTACGAGTGCTGCAATGAAAAGTGATCTAGTTTTCATATTGATTTTGTTTTTTGTTTACGATACAAATGTAACGCAGGGGGTAGCAATAAAGCCGGCTGCTGTAAGGAAACATTTTTTTTAACTATAAAAAACGTTTGCGGAAAAATGAAAAGTAAAAACTATTGAAAAGAGGTATATATATACGCTGCAAACGCTATCAA
The DNA here is from genome assembly GCF_036786105.1 of Ohtaekwangia sp. Taxonomy (NCBI): domain Bacteria; kingdom Pseudomonadati; phylum Bacteroidota; class Cytophagia; order Cytophagales; family Fulvivirgaceae; genus Ohtaekwangia; species Ohtaekwangia sp. Next base: position 108,355 of record NZ_DAIQRQ010000008.1, on the reverse strand, counting down.
TACGATTTAAATTTAATACAACGTTTGCACCACTGTTTTTTAAAGCTCTTTACAAGCAAAAAAGCAACACCATAGGTGGCGTTGCTTTTTTATAACTTCTTCAGAGAGAAGTTATTTCGCAAGAATGATATCTCTCAATACTTCACAATCTCAGAATCTCCTCTTTCATCGATAAGCTCAAATAAAAAATTCCCGCGTATGCGTTCAGGTTGTAGAAACGGGCAAATTCGGTAATGTGATGTAATTGCTCACGATAAAGAAGTTGACCTTTCTCGCCATAGATACTGACAAAGACCACGCGGGGAGATCTGCCAGGCACCGTTAAGAGAAATTTATTCTCGTTGCCTACACGGGTTAAGTGTGCAGGGGCAACACTCTGCTCAGGTTCCTGCATCCGATAATTACCGACATGTGACTGGCGGGTGATGCCATCACTTATTTCAAATGTATATCTGCCCTCTGCCAGATCGCTGAAATTATAAGGACGCACAAAGCCATCTATTTTGCGAATAACTTCAAAGAAGACACGATCGCCTTTATCATTAAAGACAGTAACCTTTACATCGGAAGATCGGGTTCTCTTATAGTATACCTGAAAGATCGAGCCTTTTTTCATGATACCTACACCTATGGTAGAGGTGGGATTCTCTACACTGCGCGCATACACCGCATTGCCGCTACCGCATAGCAATGTCAACAAGATCAGAAGGTCTTTTTCATAACGGGTTTTGTGTTAATACAAATCACAGACGGCACGTATCACCTGAATGTTGCAGCGTAAACGTTAAATTTTGTTAACGAGAATGTTACGCGTATTCGCATAAAAACGAAAGTAAAGAATGCTGAAACGGAATCGTCTCTTTCAGCGATTATGAATTGTGTAAAGATAGTGCGCTTCATGTCGCCAATTAATATACACAGCATTGCAGCTATATACTTTTCACGCTATATATCTCCGTTAATTGAGGTGATAGACATCGCGGCTTTTCGCTTCCCTGTTAAGCAGATGCATCTGGTAACGAATGCGGTTCATCAGGAAGTTATCCATCTTCTCAAAAGGCAATTGAAGAAACTTATAGCGCTCGCTCAGATCGAGGCTTAGCTCACAGGCAACCTGGTAAACGGAAAATGTAGCTACATGCTGATTGATGTTACGGTTCTTCAGGTATTCCATAAACTGTTCATACAATGCTAGCCCGGGTATGCGACCGAGGTCTACATTTTTAAATTTTACATCGGCACCGGGATACATTTTACTTTTATAGGTATGCTGAAGTTTTCCCATGGAAAATATATCCTGGCATTTGACGATAATATCGGATTCGCCTCCGGGATAACGTTTGATAATACTCTCAAGGCGCATCAGCGAACCAATGCCGGCCTGGTTTATATCATGACTGAAATAGATGCCAAACGTAATATCATGTTGTTCGGCATCCTGTAACAGTTGTTTATAGCGGGGCTCAAAGATATGAAGCGGGACAAGTTCTCCTGGTAGCGGCAAAATGGCCAGCGGAAACATCGGGATATGAACGTTTTCACTCATACCAGTAAAACAAATCTTTTCGCAATAAGTTAATATTGCAGCAAATAATGTGGTTCCACATGAAAGCGTTTTTTCAGGGTTTCGTATCCAGGCAAAAAGCTCAGGTTTATGATAAACGAAAAGCCTGTTACCCTGGCTCCCACGCTTTCAATAAGCTCTGCAGCGGCGGCTGCAGTGCCTCCGGTGGCAAGCAGATCATCCTGCACCAGCACGCGCCAGCCCGGTTTTACGGCATCTTCGTGCATCTCAATACAAGCTGTACCATATTCGAGATCGTATTCTTTCTTTTTGACTTTATAGGGAAGTTTACCGGCTTTGCGGATGGGTATAAAACGACATCCCAGTTCATGGGCGAGGATAGCACCAAAGATAAATCCGCGGGCTTCAACTGCTGCTATGGCATCGAGCTGCTGGTTTTTAAAATCCTCGCGAAGACGCGCAGCGATTTCATGCATAAGTGCAGGATCGGCCAATACCGGGGTTATATCTTTAAAGACGATTCCTGGCTTGGGGTAATCGTAGATATCCCGGATGGTGTGTTTGATTTTATCGGATAGTAGCATGCTCGTAAATGAAAGATCAAAAGTAAAATTCCCGCACAAGAGTTCAATCACAAAATACCAAAAGGGAATGTTTTAATTCAACGTATGACTTTTTTGAATGCAGACGGCAGAAAATTGACGACATCGGATGCAATAAGCGATATCATTTCTTTTTCACGGGCCGCCAGATCGCCAGCCAGTCCGTGTATATAAACTCCGGCTATGGCAGCATCTGTCGATGAATAACCCTGCGCCAGCAGCCCGGTAAGTATACCGGTTAGCACATCGCCGGTGCCTCCGGTAGCCATACCCGGATTGCCCGTAGGATTAAAGTAAATATTCCCATCCGGTGTGGCGATGGAAGTAAAAGCACCTTTCACTACAATAACTGAACGCAGTTGACCTGCCAGTGCTTTTTGTTTCTCTAACCGGCTAAAATCATCAGACCATTTACCGGCCAGCCGTTCGAATTCTTTAGGGTGTGGCGTAAGTATACTTCCCGGGGGTATCAATGGAAACAACTCGCGGTTGGCAGAAAGTATATTTAAGCCATCGGCATCAATCACCATGGGCCTTCTAAAATCTTCTAATACCTTCCTGAATGCCTTTACCGTTTGCTTGTCGTGGCCGAGACCAGGACCTATGCCAATCGTTGTATAATTCTCTAACGGTGGCACTATAGTAAAGAAGTGATCATGCTCATCTATACTGGCCATCGCTTCCCGGACAGCAGTCTGCAATATAGTATATCCGCATTTCGGAATATGCACGGTAAGCAAGCCGACCCCTGCACGCAGCAAAGCATCTGCCGATAGTAATGCTGCACCCATTTTGCCATAACTGCCTGCAATGAGCAGGGCATGACCATAGGTTCCCTTGTGATCGAACTTGCCGCGAGGCCGAATGATTCGCCTTATATCTTTTGCTGTAGTATGAAAATGTTGAGTAGCCGTTTGGTGAATAAACGCCTTATTCAATCCGATATCTACCACGCACCATTCTCCCACAAACTGGAAATTGCCCGGAAAGAAAAATGCCAGCTTAGGTATCTGAAATGTAACCGTATAATCGGCTCTCACAATCGCGCCCTGCGATGCACGGTCAGCCATAAGCCCGGAAGGTATATCTACGGCTACACGAAGGGTATCTGTATCATTAAGAAGATGAATAACCTGTGCATATATACCTTCTACCGGTCTGGAAAGACCTGATCCAAATATAGCATCGATCACTACATCACAATCCTGAAATATATCTTTATGTATCGATGAAGCTGCTGTTATCTCAACAATCTCAGTTTTTCCCTGAATGCGTTGAAGATTTGCTTTGAAGTCGTCTGTTTCCGAGCCGCCCCGAATGCACCATACTTTTACAGGATAACTCCATTCCCTGAGCAGACGTGCAATACCCAGGCCATCTCCGCCATTATTGCCGGTTCCGCATACAATTCCAACCTGTTCCGATGTATCAAACCGCCCGGTAAACCAACTTACAAATGCACGACAGGCGCGCTCCATCAGATCGATCGATGCCACCGGCTCATGTTGAATGGTATACGCATCCAACGCCTTAATTTGTTGAGAAGAAAGAACCCGAATCATACTATATTGAGAGAAATAAAGAAATATACCTAAAATTAGGTATTGAAAACCCGAAAGCAAATTAGTAGCCTTGGGGGAAAGTTGAGCGTTATGATGTATGAAATTAAAACCGCAGCTCTGGGCAGCATCTCCGAAGATGAATTCTATTACTTCTGCCAGGAAAACGATTCTTTAAACCTCGAAAGAAACCCCAATGGAAATTTTGTTGTAAACGAACCGTCTGGTGTTGAAACCGATGGATACAATATGGATATAGTTTTCGAGTTGAAGCTTTGGAACCGGAAAACCCACGCCGGTCAGGTGCTCGGAAACAATGCGGGGTTTACTTTACCCAACAAGGCCGTGCGCTCGCCCGATGCAGCTTTTATTCAAATCGACCGTTGGAACCGCATTCCTGCCAGAGATCGGAAGAAGTTCGCGCATATATGTCCCGATTTTGTGATCGAGCTGCTCTCTGAAAGCGATTCAACAAAAGCAGTTCACGAAAAAATGCTCGAATGGATCAGTAACGGTTGCAAGCTTGCCTGGTTAATCAATCCTAAAAAGCGAGAAGTAAAAATATATCGCAGCAATGGCGAAATAGTGACGCAGTTATTCAGCAAAAAATTAACAGGCGAAGATATACTTCCGGGGTTCGCTATTCATCTCAATGCTATATTTCCAAAGCGCTGAGCTAGCGGTCTACCTCTCCCATCACCACATCGATCGATCCGATGATCGCGATGAGATCGGCTACCAATATACCTTTCGATATTTCTGGCAAAACAGACAGATTTACAAAGCTGCAGGAACGGCATTTGCATCGAAAGGGTATATCATTGCGCCCGTCTGCACGAAAGAAAAATCCTAGTTCGCCCTTGGGTATTTCGCCCCGTATATAGAAATCTTGCGCCTTCGGTCTGATCTTCTTCGGCACCAGCGCCTGCGGATCGAAATCGCGTGTGCGTCCATGTTCTTTGGTGAGCTTGTCAAGACATTGCTCCACGATCTTCAGGGATTCGTGCAGCTCTCGATAGCGCACATACGTTCTGTCCCAGCAGTCGCCAACCTGCCCCATTTTACCTTCACCGATCGGAATATCAAAATCAAGCTCCGGGTATACGGAGTAACCATCCACCCTGCGCAGGTCGAAACGCAAACCTGATCCACGCAGAACCGGCCCCGTTACGCCCGCGTTGATCGCCAAATCGAGCGGCAATACACCTACGTTGGCTGTGCGGTCGATGAATATCTTGTTATCAATGAGTACTGTTTCGAGCTCTTGCAGTTTTGGCTTTATATAGTTTACAAATTCACGACAGCGATCTTCAAAGCCTACTGGTATATCGTAAAACAACCCTCCGATCCATACATAGTTGTAGAGCAGTCGCGCCCCGGACGCCCATTCGAGCAGCCGCAGTATATGTTCACGATCGCGCATTAACCAGAAGAAAGGTGTAAAGGCTCCTATATCCATACCATACGTGCCGATGGCGATGAAGTGTGAAGCAATGCGATTTAGCTCCGACATCAACACGCGGATATATTCAACACGTTTGGGTATCTGTTCCTGTATTCCCAGCATGCGCTCTACACCCATGGCATACACATGCTCATTGCTCATGGCAGCAACATAATCGAGACGGTCTACAAAAGGTATCACCTGGTTATAGGGCAGATTCTCGGCATGCTTCTCAAAACAACGGTGCAGGTACCCGATGTGCGGAACCACTTCTTTTACGATCTCGCCATCCATCAATACTTCCAGGCGCAGTACACCGTGCGTAGACGGGTGCTGCGGCCCCAGGTTGATAATCATCTCCTCCGATCGCAGGTTCTCCGGCTTTAGCTTGTTAGGCTCCGATAACTCAAGGTTTCCTTCCTTATATTTATACTGTATCCGATCGGTGGGCATTGGGAATTCCTTTTTTAGAGATTCTGCTTTAGTGTTTCGTTTTAATCCACTCAGCTGCGAGCTTTGAGTTGCCAGCTTCAGGCAGTGAGTATATATTTTAATACTCTACCCGAATGTCGCGATAGTATTCCTGGTGCTTATAGTCTTTTCGAAGTGGATATCCTTCCCAGTCGGCTGGCATAAGTATTCTGCGAAGGTCAGGGTGATTTTGAAAGATGATGCCATACATATCGAAGACTTCGCGCTCCATCCAATCGGCAGACTTCCAGATGTGTGTGACAGAATCTGCTATCGGGTTTTCGCGCGGCAGCATAACGCGTATCATCAACTGAAAATTATAGGGGATTGAATACAGATTATATACTACTTCCATTGTAGCTGCCTGCACACCATTGTCGATACCGGTTACGCAGGAAAGCATATCAAAGTAAGCACCGGCATCTTCATGAAGTACAGTACAGATCGTTGCAAGCTTTTCTTTACTCACAACAATGGTAGCCGGTGTACCGGTAGCATCGGCGCGAACGTGGTCGGCTCCTACCCTATCCGTTAGCAAAGTAATGATTGTATCCAGCGTCATTGTAAATTGAAGGTGATATCCGTAAGATCGTTTAATCTTTATCAATCAAAATTACAGAATGAAACGGAATGTACCGTGCGGCCGATGAGATAGTTTTAACGCATTAACGAACGGCTGTAATTATTTTTTTTCTCAGCCACATTGCTGAATCGCAAAACAATGTACCTTTGCATCAGCATTTCACCTCATTCATGTTCAACTTTAAACGAATGAGAATTATGTTGGTACTACGTTCACATATCTTCAAATAACCGCTACGGTAAGCATTTTTACCAGATCAGGTCTGGCATTTTCAAGTCACAAATTTATCCAGTAAAAAATTCAGGGCATCGCCTGTACAAGAGTCGTGGGTTCGCTTATGCCTTGCATAACGCTCACCTATAATTCTACTTTGCTGTCTCTACAGCAAAGGAAGAATCTCTTTGTGCCTGCATAGCCCCTATCAAACCTTTTATGGGCAAACAAAAAATAACGATACATGACCTCGCGGTCATAAACTTTTCTTCGGATGTAGTGAAGAGTCTTGCCATGAATATCATGAACAGGCACTTTAAACATACGCCCCATGAAGAGAAACTAGCACTGATTGTCGATGTGTTGCAGCATCCTGAGAAATATAGGGATCACACAACGCTCGGCATACTGGCACACAAACTCGTAAACATCACCGGCGATGAAATCTTATCGCGCGCGTACGAGCTTGAATATGAGCCGAAGCATTTCGATGTATTTGGCAACAAGCATATTGATGGCAACGCTATTCGCCAGATGGAACTGGCCATGCGCTTACCCATTGCAATAAAAGGCGCGCTGATGCCGGATGCACATCATGGCTATGGCTTGCCTATAGGCGGTGTTCTTGCCACGGAGAACGCCATTATACCGTATGGTGTAGGGATGGACATTGGCTGCCGCATGGCTTTAAGCATTCTGGAATTGCCGGGAAGCTATATTGAACACCACGCGTATGAACTAAAGAAAGCGCTGCAGGAGTTTACACACTTCGGCAATGATGGCTGGCTTGAGTTTGCGCAGGAGCATGCTATACTTGATGACCCGGGCTTTCAGCAAACGCCTTTATTAAAGCGCCTGCATGGCAAGGCTGTAAAACAATTGGGAAGCTCCGGTTCCGGAAATCACTTTGTCGAATTTGGCATCGTTGCCTTGGAAGATGACAACACATTGGGACTTGCGCCGAATCGCTATGCTGCTATACTCTCGCACTCAGGTTCCAGAAGCCTTGGTGCCAACATCGCACAGCACTATACTAATATTGCCAAAAGCAAGTGCAAGCTTCCTCGCGAAGCCCAACAACTGGCATGGCTTGATGGAAGCAGTGAAGAAGGTATAGAATACTGGCTCTCCATGAATCTTGCCGGTGAATATGCCAAAGCCTGTCACGATCAGATCCATAAAAATCTGACGCGTGCGTTGGGCATCGATACACTCATAAAAATAGAAAACCATCACAACTTTGCCTGGAAAGAAAAGTTAGTTGATGGCAAAGGGTATATCGTGCACCGTAAAGGCGCAACACCAGCAGCAGAAGGTATATATGGTGTTATACCGGGCAGCATGACTGCTCCGGGGTATATCGTGCGTGGTAAAGGAAACGAAGCTTCGATCAACTCAGCCGCGCATGGTGCCGGCCGCCAGATGTCGCGGTTGAAAGCAAAGGAGTCGACTACCATGGGCAGCATGAAAAAATTATTGCAGTCTGAGAAAGTTATACTCCTCGGTGGCAGTCCGGAAGAATCACCGGGTGCCTATAAAGACATTGAAGTAGTAATGCAGAGCCAGCACACGCTGGTATCTGTTGAAGGAAAATTCCATCCGAAAATTGTGAGGATGGCGAAAGATTAATTTTTATGGTAATTAAAATTACAGGTAGTAATTCATTTAAAGATGACGACATACTGGTAGATGAACTACTGAAGTATAGTCGTTTGAGGACAAATCGAAGACGGAAAAGAGCACAATACAAGGACTTTGACAAAAAGTTACTACGCCTGCACCGCGAAGAGAAAACGATTAACACTCAAATACGGAATCTAGGTTGGGAAGAGCTCAAACCGCCCATTCAAAATGGATGGAAACGTTCTTTTATACTTCGTGACGATGTTCGAAGAAGTCAACAATCTTTATTCTTTCAAAGAATACTTGATAAAATCAACACAACTGAGTATAGCTGGCGAAAGGACTTCAAAAAGAAGGTAAGACGATATGGCAAAAAGGTGTACGTAACACGTGAACAGAATTTACGAGAATTACCAGCAAACGAATTCTTCAGTGGAAAATTCATAGATACGGAACGACTATACTTTTATGAAGTTATAAAGCATCCACAATGGAGTAAAAAACCAGAGGTATTCTATGTATTTTGTGAATCGTGGAGATTTACACTCAAGGTTCAACCAAGAATGATAACACACATCCGTATTCATGATACATCTCTGAAAAGCAAAAGCCAGGAAATATCCTCTTACCTCGCCCGAAACAATCTTTATCCGAGATTGCTGAAGATATTGCATGGTTATGATCCCTGGAGGTGGAAAGCACAAAAAACAGAAAAGTATATAAATCCAATCAAGAATACGCCACTACATACTATACTCAATGAACACTGGATTGAAAGTAAGTGGAATGACAACCAACATAACCCTCGGATAACCCCGAGGGTTTTCTCTTATAACTTATTTTTTCGGTGGTTGCATTTCTTACGCTGTTGGTAGAATTAAGAATAAGAATTATACTTTATTTTCCATCAGTTTCTCAAGCGCTGTGGGAGCCACCAGGCTTTCGTTTCTGATCTTCTCTTGTAGTTTTAGAAATCCGCCTATAAGTGCTTCCGGTCTTGGCGGGCAGCCGGGTACATATACATCTACCGGCACAATTCTATCGACCCCTTTCACAACGTGATAACCATGTTGCCAATACGGGCCTCCGCAATTGGAACAAGAGCCCATGGAAATAACATAACGCGGCTCTGCCATTTGCTCGTAGAGTCGCTTAATGCGATCGGCCATCTTGAACGTTACGGTTCCGGCTACAATCATCACATCGGCTTGCCGCGGAGATGAACGCGGGGCCATACCGAAACGATCCATATCATATACTGTTGTACCGGTGCTCATAAATTCAATCGCACAGCATGCTATACCAAACGTCATGGGGAACATGGAGGATAGTCTCGCCCAATTGAGCAAGTCGTCCAGTTGTGTTACGATCACTCCACCTTGTTGAAATTTCTGATCCAGTAATCCCTTCATGATTTATTGTTACCCGTTACTTGCGTTTATACTTCTCGTTGATGGCATCGTATAGTTCTCTCGGCACAACAGATTTTACTTCCGTTGGGTTCGGATCAGGTTTGATCCAGTCCAGATGACCATTTACCCAGGCATACGCAAGGCCGAGGGCTAATACAACTATAAAAATGATCATCTCCACCAGAGAGAACCAACCCCATGCGCCATTGGTTTCACGGATCAATTCTTCGTTGGCAAAGATGGTTGCCCACGGAAAGAGAAAAACGATCTCTACTTCGAAAAGCAAAAAGATCAACGCCACAATATAAAAGCGGATATTGAACTGCGTCCAGGCAGCGGTGATAGGTTCTTCACCACTTTCGTAGGTTGATAATTTCTCCGGGTTGGGTCTGTGCGGACGAACAAATCTTGAAACAAGAAATGTAACAAGCACGAAGACGATGCCTCCGACTATATAGAGAAGAATTTCCCCGAATGCTGAGAGATATTGCTGGTCCATCTAATGAACCAAAGATATAACAATCTGCGGGAAAATGTATTTCCCGCAGACGTACGATAATATCCAGCCAGTCCGTTGACTGGAGCTATTTCCAGGCAGCGATGATCACGCCCATCACGGTGAGCGCTACAATGCTGTAGCCGGCATTGATGAGGAATAATTTAAACGATCTTCGTTCGAACAGGTAGTGTGTGCCTACAAAGGTGGCTACCCAACCGAAGCCCGCAAGGAATCCCCACAAGGCACCCATCTCGGGTTTATTTTCCGGTCCCATGAACATGGCAAGGTTTACGGCCGCAATCAGTGCAAGAAAAAAGGCAAGGCTAAAGATCTTGGCCATGTTTGCTCCTTTCATACTCTCTTCTGTAAATCCATTCTCGCGCATCCACGCTTTGCCAAGCACTGCGGGTGAATACCAGATCCCTCCGATGAAGAAGGTGGATGCTGCGGAAGCAAGGATAGCCCAGTAGTTTAGTTCCATGTGTTTTACGTTTTTAAGTTGTAAGGTGTTTAGAAAAAGTGCTTAAGTGTTGGTGTGTTGAAGTCGCAAAGTCATATACTATAATTACTTCCCTGGCTTGTGCATGGAAGTACGGTTTGAAATTCTGAAATTTATACAAACAAAACCGAAGTGTATTACTGAAGCGGAAGATCAATGCCCCCAACCGGAAAAGATATATATCCTGAATTGAACGCCAGGCAGGAAGTAGAGTTGAATGATAAGCTCATTCGCCTGATCGGTATTCCTTTTTTTGGTATCATCATTCCGAATCTTACGGGAATCTTTGGGCCTCTCACCTATCGCGACTTTCGGTATTGGGTTGGATATATATTCTTTATCGCACTCGCAGCAGTGATCTGGCAGGGCAACCGCTATCTGATGTTTCGTACGCGCCAGCGGTTCACCTGGTTCGACAAACCGGTTGAAAAGGTGATTCTGCTTTTCATGAACAATATCTTTTATACTACGCCGCTCACCATTGCCTGGCTATGCCTGTGGTATAGGTGGGCTGGTTTTGAATTTATACATTGGAATACGATCCTGATCGTGGCGCTGGTGAATGTTATCTGTGTATTGTTTGTGATCCATGTATATGAAACCGTATTCATGGTAAAGGAGCAACAAAGTGAGCAGGTAAAAAATGCAGAGCTGTCGCGGGCAAAAGCGGAGGCCGAGCTGGAAGCCTTGAAGAACCAGATCGATCCGCACTTCATGTTCAATTCACTCAACAGTCTTTCGTATCTCATTGGCACATCGCCCGACAAGGCAAAGCTTTTCACTGAAAATCTTGCCGAGGTATATCGCTATATATTGGCACAAAAGGAACAAACGCTGGTAGTGCTGGAAGATGAATTTACCTTTATGGAGAAGTATGCCGAACTTCTGAGACTCCGCTTTGGTGAAGCTTTGGTTATTCAAAAGAATTTCAACAGCGCTGCAACAAAAGAATTTCTGATCCCTCCTATCTCTGCCTTTGTAGCACTGGAAAATGCAGTGAAGCACAACGAAATATCCGAACGTATGCCGCTTCAGATACTCCTTTCCATCGACAATGGATTGCTCAGCATTCAAAATAAAATTCAGCCGAAGCGAAGTATACAACACTCGTCTAAAATAGGATTGAAGAATTTAGATGAGCGTTTCAAGATCATTACCGGTAAAGGAATTAACACGGCACGCGAGCATGAAACCTTTACCGTAACCTTGCCGCTTATATCACTCCATCATTAATTACACATCCATGAATGTTATTATCATTGAAGACGAACTTCTGGCACAAGCTAAACTTGAAGATATGTTGCGTACACTTGATAAATCCATTATAGTGCAGGCCAAGCTTAGCAGTGTAAAAGATTCTATTCAATGGCTGCTGCAGAATCCTTCGCCTGATCTTGCGTTTGTAGATATACAGCTTTCGGATGACCACTCGTTCGAGATCTTCCGGGCGCATCCGGTTACTTTCCCGGTAATTTTTACTACAGCGTACGATAAATATTTACTCGAGAGCTTTGAGTTTAACGCGATCGATTATTTACTGAAACCGATCAGCGAAGATAAGCTGAAGCGTTCACTGGAAAAAGTTGCTGTGTTGCGCGATCATTTTCTACAGGGTAATCTTTTGAAGTTTATCCAGAATATACAACAGCAGCCTGCACGTAACCGGATCATTGCCAAGAAAGGAACTGAGTTTGTTGCACTAGATCTTTGCGATGTTGCTTACTTCTATACAGAGCATAAGATTGTGTTCGCGAAAGATTTCAGCGGACGTCAGCTGATACTGGATAAAACTATAGGGGAATTGGAATCGGAGGTTAACCCGAAAGATTTCTTCAGACTCAATCGCAAGTTCCTGGCGAACATGAAATCGATCGAGCGGTTTAAACCCGACAATGGGAAGATCAGGATATTTTTAAACCCCGAAATGAAAGAGGAAGTCCATGTAAGCAAAGAGACTGCCCCGGAATTTCGGCTATGGATTGAAGGAAGAGTTTAAAATTTCCCACAGAAATCACAGAATTACACAGATTAAACCACGGAATGTAAACACCACACTCAAACTCTCTCCTACACAACCGGAGGCTTGCAACTAGCAGCCGGCAGCTATTTTTTTCAGCTGACGCGGAGTTTCAATTTCTTGCCGAGTTCTTCTACGGATGCTTTGAAGTTGGGATCGGTTTTCATCATGTCTTCTACGGATTCGAGGGCGTGGATTACCGTGCTGTGGTCACGGCCTCCGAAGTTTTCACCGATCAATGCCAGTGTAAGTTGTGTGTAGCGCTTGCAGAAGTACATGGCTACCTGGCGTGGTATAACGATCTCGCGTTTTTTTACTTTGCCTTTCATGGCATCGAGATCAACTTTATAAAATTCGGAAACAGTCTTCTGGATAAAATCTACACTAACGTCTGACTGAATTTCCTTGATGATGTTCTTGAGTACTTCTTTCGCCAGTTCAAGATCGATTTCTTTCTTGAGCAGCGTAGCGTGGAAGATCAGCGAGTTCAGCACACCTTCCATATCGCGCAGGTTGGTATCAACACTATATGCGAGGTATTCTGATACTTCCGTTGGAATCTGAATACCATCAGCCAGCATCTTGCGATTGATGATGGCAAGCTTTGTTTCAAAATCAGGTTCCTGCAAATCGGCAGTCAGTCCCCACTTGAAACGCGACAGAAGTCTTTCCTGAAAACCTTTCATATCGCGCGGAGGGCAATCACTCGTCATGATGATTTGCTTACCCGATTGATGCAGTTGATTGAAGATGTGGAAAAACATCTCTTGAGTTTTTTCGCGACCAGCCAGGAATTGCACGTCATCCAGAATCAATAAATCTACCTGCAGGTAAAAATTCTGAAACTCCTGTACCTTATGATTCTGCAGTGCGTTGAGGAACTGCGTTGTAAAATCATTCTGATCTATATACAGCACCACTTTGTTTGGCATGCTGTTTTTAATCTCATTACCAATAGCCTGTACAAGGTGTGTTTTTCCCACGCCTACACCACCGTATAACATCAGCGGGTTGAACGAGGTAACACCTGGTTTTTTTGCAACCGCCAAACCTGCCGAGCGCGCCAGGCGATTACAATCCCCTTCTACAAAATTATCGAAAGTATAGGTTGTATTCAGGCGTGAATTGATCGCCTGTGGATTTACTGCTTTATAGGTAAAGGGAGAATAATCATCAGCGCCAAAATTACCATTAACAGCACTTCTTCGATTGCCCGCTCCATTTACCGGATAATTTACCGATACGGGAGGCGTTTGCTTATCGCCACTGTCAACAACAACGGAGTATTCAAGCCGGCCGGTAGGCCCCAGCACGGTATGGATCGCTTTCTTTAATACCGGTACATAATTGTCTTCCAGCCATTCGTAAAAGAATTGTGACGGCACCTGAATGGTCAGCACATCGCCATCCACACGCAGTGGAGCAATTGGCTTGAACCATGTATTGAAGTTCTCTTCGCCAACATTCTCGCGAATTACTTCAAGACAATCGTTCCATACTGTACCGCTGCTGACTTCCATTTAAGCTCTGAATTTGTTGGGATTTTCAGTTTCCTTTTTAGAGAAAGGGAGACAAAGATGTAAAAAAAGAGTTTAAGAAAACAAGTTGTATTCTCTTTGATTTTCACAAAAAAAATTTACCTCCAAAATTTTAATTTTAAAACGCAAAAGGTTGGTAAAAACTTAAGTAAAATTGGGTCGAATCGTTATAAAATATGGCTGAAAAAAATTTCCGTGATCTGCTCCGCGAAACCTTCCCAAAAAATTCACTGCAAGAATGGCAACGTGCTGCTTCGCAGGAAAATGAAGGTAAAGATATTAACACGTTAGACTGGAGTACTGCTAATGGTTTGATATTCAAGCCGTATTATGAATATGGAAGTACAGGCCCTCTTTTTAGTCTTGCACCTTCGTGTATTCCGTTCGCAAATCCGCGCAATTGGTGGAATTGTCCGCCAGTACATGTAACAAATGCGGTTACAGCCAATAAAATTGCACTGCACCATTTGGCACAAGGTGCTGATGGAATTTTATTCGATATTTCGTCAACGACTGCTCCTGATTTCAAATCACTTCTTCAGGGTATTGACTGGCCTTATTGTACCGTATCATTTATACTGCGTGACACGAGCACCGCTGTATTGCTGGCAGAGTATATTTCAAAAAATAATTTTCCTGCCGATTCGCTTACAGGAACGTTATTCTGGAAGAATCTGCCGACAGATTACCAAGCGATCCTATCACATTTCACTTCGCAAAAAAAGATCAACAGCCTCGGTATAATAATACCTCCTTCTACTGCGATAGAAGAGATCAGCGAAGCGCTTTCAAAAGGTATACATATTCTACAGGCGTTTGCCGATGAAGCAGGCAAGGCCACTGCTTTCCGTCAGATCGCTTTCCATATTGCATCCGGAAAAGATTTCCTGCAGCAGATCGGTAAATTCAAATCGCTGCGTTATTTATGGCATCACCTCGCACATGCAGAGGGTATAAAAAATTATAGCATCAGCGACCTGCATATTCATGCAGTCTCCGAAGTATTTGCAGAAGAACGGTTTCAGCCTCACGGCAACATGCTGAAAGAAACAACCGCTGCCATGAGCGCAGTGCTAGGTGGTTGCGATGCGCTTACCGTAATACCGGAAGATGAGAACAACGCCACCATGAATCGCATTAGCAGAAATGTTTCTACTATTCTGCGCGAAGAATCGCATCTCGATAAAGTAAGTGATGCACTGGCCGGTGCCTATATACTGGAAGACATGGTGAAAGCCATGACACAGGAAGCCTGGAAGACATTTACAGAGAAGAGTAAATATACTTCGGCCCTGCCTCTGCCTGAAAATAAAATGGCCTCTCCCAACAATACTCCTTCCACGTGGACAAGTCCGGAGAAGATCGCTGTAAAATCATATTATACTCCGGAAGATATAGCCGATGCACCCCATCTATACTATACCGCCGGCATACCGCCCTACCTGCGCGGCCCGTATGCATCGATGTATACAATCAAGCCGTGGACGATACGGCAATATGCAGGATTCTCGACTGCAACAGAATCCAATGCGTTTTATAGGAGAAATCTGGCAGCAGGCCAGCGCGGCCTTTCAGTAGCATTCGATCTTGCTACACACCGCGGGTATGACTCTGATCACATTCGCGTAACCGGTGATGTAGGGAAAGCAGGTGTTGCTATCGATTCGGTTCTGGATATGAAGCTATTGTTCGACCAGATTCCACTGGACAAGATGTCGGTATCCATGACAATGAATGGTGCCGTGTTGCCGATCATGGCCTTCTATATTGTAGCTGCCGAAGAGCAGGGTGTTAAGCCACAGCAACTCAGCGGCACCATACAAAATGATATACTCAAAGAGTTCATGGTGCGCAACACATATATATATCCTCCTGCGCCTTCCATGAAAATTGTAGCGGATATATTTGAGTATACTTCGAAGTATATGCCGAAGTTCAATTCCATCAGCATCAGCGGCTATCACATGCACGAAGCGGGAGCACCGGCACACATTGAATTAGCCTATACCATTGCAGATGGACTGGAATATATCCGCACCGGATTGAAGGCTGGTATAGCGATCGATGATTTTGCACCGCGCCTTTCTTTCTTCTGGGGTATTGGCATGAACTTCTTTATGGAAATTGCCAAGATGCGGGCGGGAAGATTGCTGTGGTCGTATGTAGTGAAGCAATTCAATCCGAAGAATCCAAAGTCGATGGCATTGCGCACACACTGTCAGACTTCAGGTTGGAGCCTGACGGAACAAGATCCGTACAACAATGTTACCCGCACCTATATCGAAGCACTGGCCGCCATTGTAGGCGGCACGCAATCGCTTCACACCAACTCCCTGGATGAAGCCATCGCTTTGCCTACCGATTTCTCTGCACGTATAGCACGCAATACGCAGCTCTTCATTGAGAAAGAAACCGATGTAACAAAAGTGGTTGACCCGGCCGGTGGCTCGTATTATGTAGAAAGCCTCACAGCCGAACTTGCCGAAAAAGCATGGGAGCTGATTGAAGAAGTTGAAAAATTAGGAGGCATGACCAAAGCAATCGAGAGCGGTATACCGAAGATGCGCATTGAGCAGGCTGCCGCTGCAAAGCAGGCACGCATTGATTCAGGACGCGATGTTATAGTCGGTGTCAATAAATATCAGACCGATGAGAAAGCTGTATTGGATATACTGGAAGTAGACAACACCGCTGTGCGCAGCGAGCAGGTAGCGCGACTGCAAACCTTAAAAGCAGAACGCAACAATACCGATGTAGAAGCCGCACTGCAGGCGTTGACACGCAGTGCTGAAACAGGCGAAGGAAATTTACTGGAACTTGCCGTAGATGCTGCGCGCAAACGCGCCACCCTGGGAGAAATATCTTCAGCGCTTGAAAAAGTATTTGGCCGCTATAAGGCTACCATACGATCGGTTTCCGGAGTATATTCAGGGGAAATGAAAAGTCAGAAAGAGTTTGAAGAAGCACGTGCTCTCTCCGATCGCTTTGCCGAACTGGACGGACGCAGGCCCCGGATCCTGGTAGCCAAAATGGGACAGGATGGTCACGACCGCGGTGCTAAAGTAATTGCCACCAGTTTTGCTGACCTCGGCTTTGATGTAGATATAGGGCCGCTCTTTCAAACTCCCGATGAAGTAGCGATGCAGGCTGCAGAAAATGATGTACACATTGTAGGTGCATCCAGTCTGGCCGGCGGCCACAAAACATTAGTGCCTGAACTCATTGAATCGCTAAAACGCATCGGCCGCCCCGACATTATGGTAGTAGCCGGAGGCGTAATTCCCCAACAGGATTACGATTTCCTTTACAACGCAGGTGTATCGTTCGTCTTCGGGCCTGGAACAGTGATTACAGAAGCTGCGAAGGAGGTGTTGAAAAAACTTATTGAGGAATAGCTGGAATAGCTACCAGCCTTTAGCTGCTGGCTGCCAGAGGTGTGAGTTTGGGGTGAGGGATGTGCCGCGCATTCTGTGATTTCATCTGTGTAATTGTGTTCCAGATAACTAATCGGGGCGTGAGAACGAAAAGTGCTTCCGGACTTACCGTCTTTCTGACTTGCATTCTTCTGTGTAATTCTGTGCGTTCTGTGGGAAACAAAATTTACTTTTTCTTCTCGTTCTTAAAATCAAGAGAAGTAGAGTTTACACAATATCGCTTACCTGTAAGTGTAGGACCATCGTCAAACAAGTGCCCGAGGTGAGAACCGCAGCGTCCGCAGAGTATCTCGGTACGTGTCATGCCGTGGGAGTAGTCCATAACCTTTTTAATTTTTCCGCCTTCAATTTCTTTGTCAAAGCTTGGCCATCCACATTCGGAATCAAATTTCATATCGGAAGTAAACAGTTCATTGCCACAGGCGGCACATACATATACTCCTTTGTCTTTATGCAAATAGTATTTACCCGTGAATGGTCTGTCAGTACCTTTTTCCCGCAGAATATAATATTGCTCGGGTGTAAGCATCGCTTTCCACTCCGCATCGGTGTGGTTAATCACCTTGCTGGTATCCTGTACAATCTTTGCTTTCGCCTGCTTCTGCTGCGCGGTGGGCTGACTGTTACCGGTACATGACCACAATTGCAACGCTATCAATACTGCTCCAATGAATTTATACATAGTTTGAATTTGCTATTTGTCACTGTATACGATAAACAGTGGTAAGAAGGATTTGGTTTTGACAGCGTTTGTCTTTTACACGACACTTCCGGTTACTCCGGGCCGAGCGACTGATGTTCGCAGGCCAGACCTTTCGTTTCAAACTCAATGGTGGCGTGATGAATGTTTATTTTCTTTAGCTCTGCTTTGAGCTTCGATTTCAGCATTTCCAGTGGTTGTGCTTCCAGGGGTGTTTTCAATACAGCATGCGTGGTGAGTATATTATACCGGCCATCCATGGTCCAGATGTGCAGATCGTGTGTACCTTCTATCTCTTCAAAATTCAGAAATGCTTTCTTTACTTTCGCTTCTGATACCGCGTGAGGCACGCCCTGTAAAATGATCTGAAACGCACCGCGCATATTCCGGTATACATTTACCAGTATAATCACCGCAATGATCATCGATAGCAGCGGGTCAATAGCAGGTGCATCTACAAATTTCATCACAACACTTCCGATCAACACCGCTACCCAGCCGAGTACATCTTCCAGAAAATGCAGTGATATTACTTTCTCATTGATCGTCTCTCCTTTCTTAAGCCGGAGCATCGCCGCACCATTCACTGCTATACCAACTATGGCAAACACCAGCATACCCGTTGTATCGGGTTGTTCAGGATGAAACAGGCGCTCAAAAGATTCTTTCAATATGAACACGGACCCTACAATCAACACAATGGAATTGATGAATGCACCGATAAGCGAGAAGCGCTGATAACCGTAGGTATACACTTTATCGCTTTTCTGTTTCGACTTCTGTTCGAAGAACCATGCTGTTCCCAACGACAAGCTATCACCCAGGTCGTGCAGCGCATCAGAAAGAATAGCTACGGAGTTGGTATAGAAACCGCCTACCAGCTCCAGCAACGCAAAAGCTGTGTTGATCCAGAATGCAACTTTGATGTTATCGCCTGCATGATGATGGTGACCGTGGCCATGACTGTGATGATCATGATAATCGAGATCATGGTTGTGGTCATGGTTATGATGATTGTGTGTATGATCGAAATGATCGTCCATTCCTAACAATTTTAGTGCTGTAAATTTCTGCACAAAGGGCCTGCAACAGGAGTGCAACAACGGTATTTTTTCAACCCATCGTACCCGTCAAATTTACTCCCATACTTATGTGATGGCAGGCCGGAAAGTCCGGTGATTTTGGTAATTTAGATGTTGAATTGTCTAACTGACTCTAGCCATGAAAAAAACGGGAGTTTTGGTGCTGGCCCTTGTCCTTGCGATGGGGTATATGCCGGTATTTAGCCAGAATAAAAAATTTGATAAATCTCTCCACAAGATCGATGCCTCTTTCGCATCCGGTAGCTTTACCAAAGCGGGCAGCTCGCTACAGAAATTAAAGAAATCGATAACCTCAAAAATGGGCCAGCAGAATGCCTATATGCCGGGCCTATATTTGCGTGAAGCGCGCATTAGTCTTGCCACGGGGGTGCTAGCCGGTTTTGAAACAGCCTTGAACAACGCACTCACCAGCAGCCAGGCAATGTATGGTGACAACAGCACAAGCTACGCCACCACGCTGATCGATGTTGCTTCCATTTACAACGACTACGGCAACTATCGCATCAGTCGTGAATACCTGGGCAAAGCCAAGGAACTGCTTACTAAAACGAATCAGATGACGGATGCCCTCAATGGCAAAATCGCGCTGACAGAAGCAGAAGCCATGATCGGCCAGGGTTTCTGCAACGATGCACTGGTGATACTCGATGGCGTAGAGAAATATTTCGTTTCGCGTGCTATTGAAAAAGAATCTATAGCCGATGGTGCCACCATTAAAACGCAGCGTGTACCCATTGAAGAGATACCTCAGCGCTATGGCGACTATGCACGGCTCCTGAATCTTCGCCTGAAAGCCTATACCAAAAAAGGGAGAATCTCCATCATTGGTGGCGATACCGAGACCGCCGACAATGCCTATTCGTCAATTCGTGCCTGGCTGAAAGGTAAATCCAGATTTCTGGGTGAGACAAGCCTCGCAGAAGTAGAAGCACGCTATACTTTCGCAAAAGCGCTGGAAGAAAACGGAACAAAGCATGAGAATGATCTGGACTTCGATAACATTCTAAGCGACCTGAAGAAGCGTGTTAATCCTACCAACTCACTGGCACATGATATTTACCTCGATTACCTCGAAGTATTATTGAAAACCGAAAACCGCGCGCGTTACCTGAATACAAAACTGGAATATGAGAAAGTACTCGATAAATATTTTCCCAAGAACAGTATTCATCGCGAGAATGAAGAAGCGGTTGAATTCAACTCAAAACTGAGTCGCGATAAAACAAGAAACCTGGAAGCAGACGCTTTGGAAGTATTAAAGAAACTTCCCAAGAACTATATCACGTCAGCACGCACCGTGGAATTTCTGTTTGATGTTTCGCTTCGCGAAGAAAGATATACTTCGGCTGAAAGTTATCTGAACCAGTTAGCCGATATCAAGAAAGAACTCTATGGAGAAAATTCTCCCGAGTATCACCTGGCAAGAATTAACCTCGCAAATTTTTACCTGGACTATACCAACAAGCTTGAGGAGGCAGGCAAGATATACAAGGAAAGTTACTTTGGTGTGGTTGAAAAGCAAATCGGCGAACAACACAAAGACCTGCTTAATATTCTGAATCACATTGCCACCTGGTATGAGCTGACGGATCAATATGACCTTGCGTTAAAGACATTGAACGATGCCTCTGATAAAGCGGTGCTGAAATATAGTAACGAAGATCCTGAATACGGTAAAGAGCTTGATCGTATAGCAGGCCTCGCACTCAAGATCGGTCAGTACGAGAAAGCTGAAGCCGACATTACAAAAGCGCTTACCATTCTGGAAGAATACAGAAAGGACAATGACCGTGTTGCTGACTATGTACATGCTATCGACACGCAGGCAAAGCTCTTTGGTATAAAAGGTTTGTTTGATGAAGCTGAAGATAACCTGGATCGCTCTGCAAGGCTCATCTCCAAAGCAAAAGGAGAAGTGGGCAGCGAGCTGGCAACAGGCGAAGAGCTTACATCGCTGTTCATTCAGCTCGGAGGCTTTTTTGAAGCAGACAATCTATTGAAGACGCAAATACCGGAGTATGAAAAACTATACGGTAAAAATTCGGTACGCCTTATTGAACCGCTGGTGAACAAAGGGCGCATTCTCCTGGCGAAAGGTGATTATACAGAAGCCGAACGCACTGCACAGCGTGCCAACCAGATCGCGATAAAGACATACGGTGAAACCTCCACCAAAACAGCGCCTACACAAAAACTGCTCAGCGATATATACTATACCCTGGGAGATTACGACAAAGCACAAGACAATGTAGTGAAAGCCATTGCGAGCCAGGAAAAACAGTTTGGACGCAATCATATTGAAGTAGCCAAGTCGTTATCGCAATTGGCGCTGATCAAGTTCTACAAAGGCGACAACCGCAAAGATGTAGAGAAGCTGATGATTGAGTCGCGTGATATTATGGCGGCCAAGCTGGGCAAGGACAATCCACAGTATGCCGAGATATTGAAAAATGTAGCGGTGCTCTATATCTCCGAAAAGAAATTCGATATCGCTTTCAACTCCCTTACCGTTGCAGAAAATATCTGGCGCACTAAAACCGGCAACAAGAACAACATCAATACCGCCAGCATTTATACCCTTACGGGAGATGTATATTACCAGCAGAAGAATTACAAGAAGGCAGAAGAGTTCTATACCAAAGCCAAAGACTTGTACGAGAAATTCTTCAGTTCGTCACACCCGGAATATGTAAAGGTGCTGTCGAAGCTCAGCAAAGTATATTACATGCAGAAAGACTACAAGCGTTCGAAGAAGCTGATCGAAGAAGCTTTGAACGACTACGAAATGTTCATCAAAAACTTCTTCCCTGCCTTGAGCGAGCGTGAAAAAGCCAAGTACTGGAACACGATCAAAGGTGACTTTGAATTTTACAATACGCTTGCCTTCAGCAACCTGGAAGACTTCAAAGACCTTTCGGGCAAAGTATATAATTACCAGCTGCTCACCAAAGCTTTGCTGCTCAGCTCTTCTATCAAGATACGCGAACGCATCCTCAACAGCTCCGATGAACAGTTGAAATCGCAGTACAACACGTGGATACAAAAGAAGGAACAACTTACACTGGCATTGTCGATGAGTCCTGCGCAATTGCTGGAAGCACAGATCGACCCGGCCGTTTTGCAACAGGAAGTAGAGCGGCTGGAAAAAGACCTGAGTCAAAACTCAGACCTGCTGCGCCAAACGTTTGACGACAAGCGCATCACCTTCGATGATGTGAAGAAAGTATTAAAGCCAAACGATGTTGCCATTGAGATGGTGCGTTATCGTTACTTCAATCATACCTTAACTGATTCGGTAATTTACGCAGCGCTATATCTCAAAAAAGATCTCTCCAAACCCAAAGCCATTATGCTGAAAGACGGGAAGAAGATGGAGAATCGTTACTTCAAGTTCTATCGCAATGCTATCACCGGTAAAATACCGGATACTTATTCGTATGATGTATTCTGGAAACCGATACAGGATGAGATCGGCCAGGTGGCAACCGTATACCTGTCGGCTGACGGGGTCTATAACCAGATCAACCTCGAAGCCATTCCAACACCGGATGGCCGTTACGTAATCGACAACTCAAACATTGTATTGGTGAGCAATACCAAAGATTTATACCTGCGCAATGTCAAGTCGCGATTA
This sequence comes from Ohtaekwangia sp., assembly GCF_036786105.1. Classification (NCBI taxonomy): domain Bacteria; kingdom Pseudomonadati; phylum Bacteroidota; class Cytophagia; order Cytophagales; family Fulvivirgaceae; genus Ohtaekwangia; species Ohtaekwangia sp. The sequence continues at coordinate 85,499 of NZ_DAIQRQ010000008.1, read as the reverse complement.
TCTCCTCCGGAAAATACGGCTACGATGTTTGGCAACCCGACATTCTACCTCACCGCTTCTGCCGATCAGAGTATATCTCCGCTGCCCGGCACGGAGAAGGAAGTAACACAGGTGCAGTTCATGCTGAAACAGAAGGGCTGGCTCACGGCAGAGTATGTAGAGAAGTCGGCATCGGAAGAAAAGATTAAAGAGATGAACAATCCGAAGATATTCCATATTGCTACACACGGATTTTACAGACCCACTACACAGGTAACACTGGAGCAACAGATAGAAGGTAACGAAGCCGTGCTGGCACAAAATCCGCTAATGCGCACCGGGCTTTTATTGAAAGGTGCTGGCGACCTGATGGATAAAACAAGCTATAACTTTAACATGGAGAACGGTATACTCACCGCCTACGAAGCCATGAGCCTGAACCTTGACAAGACCGACCTGGTGGTATTGAGTGCCTGCGAAACTGGTCTTGGCGATCTGGAAGCGGGTGAAGGTGTATATGGTTTGCAGCGTGCATTCCTCGTGGCAGGCGCAAAGGTTCTCATCATGAGTATGTTTAAAGTAGATGACGAAGCAACACAGCAATTGATGCTGAAGTTTTACCAGAAGTGGCTTAACACCGGCAACCTGCGCCAGAGCTTTGTAGATGCTAAAAAAGAACTCCGCACAGACTACCCTGAACCTATCTACTGGGGTGCATTTATTATGATTGGGCTGGACTAGGAAATAGTTGCGAGCTGTGAGTTAC
>NZ_DAIQRQ010000008.1:58331-84654 GCF_036786105.1 Ohtaekwangia sp. | reverse complement strand
CTAAGCTTTACTGGCGAATCTCAAAAAAGTACCCATGGGTAAATCTTTGCCCTGTTTTGATTTGAGGAAGAATTCGCCGAACTCAGCCTGGGGTATATCGAAATGTGATTTGGCTACATTCAATCCTACAATGGGCGATAAGCCTACGGCGTACATACTAAGCACAAAGAAGTGTTTCTTTTTTTCTAGCAGTTCGCTACTCATACCAATGAGCTCGTTGAGTTGCTCCTGCAGCGTCCACTTCTCTCCTTCCGGGCCGCGTCCGTAAGGTGGCGGGTCCATAATGATACCGTTGTATTTATTACCGCGCTTTACTTCACGCCTTACAAACTTGAAAGCATCTTCATATACCCAGCGTATATTATCGAGATTATTGAGCTGCATATTCTGATTCGCCCAGTTTATACCGGGGCGTGATGCATCACAATGTGTTACCTCTGCGCCGGCAGTGCGCGCTACTACAGAAGCCGCTCCTGTATAGGCAAATAAATTCAGCACGCGGGCTTTGTCTGTATTCCAGCCTGTAAGTGTATCATATATAAAATTCCAGTTATTGCCTTGCTCGGGGAAAACACCAACGTGGCCGAAGCTCGTTAACGCGAGGCGAAGGGTGAGGTTAAGATTTTTATACTGGTACTGCACATTCCACGACTCCGGCATTCCGGGATTCCGCGACCATCCGCCTTTCACATCATCCGAGAAACGAAATTTATCTTTCTGCTCCCGCACAAATTTGGCAGTGGCTATCTCTTTCCATTTCTGTTCATGGAGCGACTTGCTCCAGATAGCCTGTGGCTCAGGCCGGATCAAAGTATATTTTCCAAAACGTTCGAGCTTTTCACCATCGCCCGAATCTATCAGCTCGTAGTCTTTCCACGAAGAAGGATGCAGTAGTTCCATAAAGAGGGCAAAGCTAACGTTTAAAGCTGAAAGCTTAAAACAGCTGCGAGCCACTAGCTGCTGGAAGTGTGAGTAAGGGTCTGGAGAGTGATGGAGGCTACTGTAAAGATATAGCGTGCTATACTTCTCAGACTTTCCGTCTTCCCGGACTTTCTGACTTCCCGACTTGCATTTCCTGCAACAACCAGCTTTTTTTAGCTTTGCGCTTTCAGCTTAAGCTCCAAACATATGCACTTTCAGATTACCAGCACGCAGAATCCGAAGATCAAAAACCTGATCGCGCTTGAAAAACCTCGCGAGCGCAGGAAGCAGTGTCTGTTTCTGATCGAAGGAAAAAAAGAGATAGGACTGGCCCTCGAAGCGGGCTATAAGATCGGCAATCTCTTCTTCTGCGAAGAGATCATTTCATTGGAGGAAGTAAAATCGTTCGCCAAGTCTGATCAGTTGCTGATTCCGGTATCGCGGGAAGTGTTTGAAAAAATTGCCGTACGCGAAGGCACGGGTGGACTCATCGCGGTAGCAGAGCAAAAGACACATCGGCTTGATCAGCTCAAGCTCCGGTCTAATCCATTGGTACTTGTAGTCGAAGCCGTAGAGAAGCCGGGAAACCTGGGCGCGCTCTTGCGTACGGCCGATGCTGCGGGCGTGGACGCGGTGATTATCTGCGATCCTCAAACCGACTTCTATAATCCCAATGTAATCCGTTCCAGCGTAGGATGTGTCTTTACCAGCCAGCTTGCCTCGGCAACATCAGACGAAACAATTTCCTGGCTTAGGAAAAATAACATCTCCATCTACTGCACCTATCTGCAGGCTTCCAAACCGTATCACTTAACCGACTTCACCAGGCCCAGCGCTATTGTTATGGGCACAGAGGCTACCGGCCTCTCCGATACATGGGTTAAACATGCCGATGCCAACATCATTATTCCCATGCAGGGAAAAATAGATTCCATGAATGTATCCACCGCTGCTGCAGTAGTTATTTTTGAGGCCAAACGCCAGCGTGGCTTTTCGTGAACCTTCGTAATTTTTACATCCATATAGGGATACCTTCCCCAAAATGCAGTAAATTCGTATCTGTGCCCATACCCTTTCATGGAGAATCTACCGCTTTCGCGCAAGTATATACCGGACGATAAGTTTTTAAATGCTTTGGCGGAAGCTTATCGTTTGCAGGAGGCCATTATCAGCGCCACCGAACTGGCGATCATTTCCACCACTCCAGAGGGCATTATAACAAGCTTTAACCAGGCGGCTGAAAAACTGCTCGGCTTTACAGCCGAAGAGGTAATCGGCAAACATACTCCGGTGTTGTTTCATGACCCGGACGAAATCGTGCTCCACGCTAAAAGACTATCGGAAGAACTTCAGGAAACTATACTACCTGGTTTTGATGCCATGGTTTTCAGGTCACGTATACGCAAAGTATCGGAGCGCCGCGAGTGGACGTATATCAGCAAAAACGGGCAGCGATTTCCCGTTATACTTTCAGTGTCCGCCTTGTGGGATGAAAAGGAATCGCTTATCGGCTATGCAGGCATCGCTACCGATGTTACCGAACAAAAGAAGATTGAAGAGAAAGTTCGCTCGTCTGAGGCTCACCTCCAGATATTACTCAACTCTATTGACGACCTGGTATTTGAAGTTAACCGTAAGCGGGTATTTACCAATGTATGGACCAAGCGGGATGATCTGCTCATGATGCCATCGCGCGAGAATTATATAGGTAAAACCATGAATGAAGTTTTACCGCAGCCGCTGTCGATCTTATACGAAGAAGCCATCGCGAAAGTATTTACTACGAAAGTATCGCAACACCTGGAGTATCCGTTGCCCAATGGCAATCACTGGAACGCATCCAAGATATCTTACATTGACGATGAGCAGGTAATTATACTGGTGCGCGACATTACGGCACAGAAGCAGGCCGAGTTTCTGCTTCGTGAAAGCGAAAAGAAGTTCCGGCTGATGGCCGAGAACATGCCGGGAGCAATCTATCTCTGCCGCAATGACGAAACGTACTCCATGATATACCTGAACGAGCGTATAAAAGATATTACAGGGTATACGGCTGAAGATTTTGTTTCAGGCAAAACAAACTTTGTGAATATTTTTCATCCGGAAGATGCGCCAGATATTTTTAAAACTGTTGATGAGGCGCTGGCTGCCCGTAAAAGTTTTTTGCTGGAGTATAGAATATACCATCAGTCTGGAGAAATACGCTGGATCAAAGAAGTAGGCGCCGGTATATATGAGCTTGATAATTTGCTGATGATTGAAGGCATCATTACCGACATCACAGCACAGAAGAATGCTGAAACAGAATTACTGAAAGTTGCGGAAGAGAATTACCGCCTGTTCAACAACTCGGTAAACCTGAGTGCCATCGCTACATTTGATGGATACTTCAAAAAGCTCAACCCCGCCTGGTATTATTTATTAGGATGGACAGAAGAGGAGATGAAGTCCAGGCCACTCAAAGAGTTTATTCACCCGGATGATATTAACGCTACCGCGCAAGCCATGGCGCACATTGTAAACGGCAATAACCTGGCAACCTTCGAGAATCGCTATCGCTGTAAAGACGGTTCCTATCGCTGGCTGCTCTGGGGATCAGGCAGCGATATCAAACATGAATTGATCTATGCCTCAGCGATTGATATTACTGAGCGCAAAAAATCGGAAGAAGAACTACTGCTCTCCAAGCAAAACCTTGAAACAATAGCTTTGCGCTTGCAGGAGCAGAACCGGCAACTTGATGAATTTGCCCATATCATCTCTCACAACCTGCGCTCGCCGGTTGCCAACATCAAAGCACTCATCAATTTTGTTAATGACCAAAGCTCAATAGACGACTATAGACTCATCTTCGAGAAGATCAGGAATGTGAGTAACAACCTGGGCGAAACGATGAATGAGCTGATGGAAACGCTGAAGGTGAAGAATGATACAGAGATCGAACGGATTGAAATTCGTTTTAAAGATATACTTGATAAAGTGATACAATCGCTGGAAGGTGAGCTCATTCAGTGCGCTGCCAATGTTACCTACGATTTTAATCTTGCTCCAAAGATTGTATATCCGAAGACATACCTCGAAAGTATATTTCAGAATCTGTTATCGAACGCTATCAAATATCGCTCGCCTGACCGTCAGTTGACTTTGCATATTTCATCGGATGCTTACGAGGGCAGAACGGAACTTCGTGTACGCGACAACGGCCTGGGGATAGACCTCGAAAGGTTCGGAGAAAAACTTTTCGGTTTGCACAAAACCTTTCACGACAACAAGGAAGCACGCGGCGTAGGTCTTTTCCTCACCAAAACACAGATCGAAGCAATGGGCGGAACGGTGGCTGTTGAAAGTGAAGTGGATAGAGGCACTACGTTTATCATTCGGTTCTGATGTAACCTTACCGGTTTCGCTTCCCCATATTTTTTACCGTATATTCGTTCTCTCACAAACGTTATTATGAGTTCCATTACCCTTCAACCCACAACCAGTGCGGAAATCATTACCACATCGGCTAAAAGTCATGTACCTGTTTACTTGTACGCCACCGTACTCTCTTCGCTGAGTATCATTATCGGTTTGATATGGGATATATCATGGCATACCAGTATAGGCCGCGATGGATTATTCTCGGCACCTCACCTGGCTATTTACCTGGGCGGTGTTACGGCAGGGCTGTTCTCGGGCTTCCGCGTACTCAAGATCACGCTGGCAGGCACTCCCCCCGAGCGCAGCAAAACGATACGCTTCTGGGGTATATTTTATGGATCGCTCGGCAACCTCTTCTGCATCTGGGGCGCAATTGCCATGCTTACCTCGGCTCCTTTCGATGACTGGTGGCATAACACCTACGGACTTGATGTAACCATTTTATCACCGCCACACACCGTGTTATTACTGGGTATGATCACCATTCAGTTTGGTGCCATCATCAGTGTGCTCACGTACCAGAACTTGCATACCGGATCAGTTGAAGGAGAATTGAACAAGAACTTTTCTATACTCTTTGCATTATCGGGCGGGTTTGTACTCACCATGATCTTTACCATCGCATCCGAGTATCTGTCGCGACACGATATGCATGGTGTATTGTTTTATCAGGTAGCCTCGCTGCTCTTCCCGTTGTTCCTTGTGGCGTTCTCCCATGCATCAAAAACCAAATGGGGCGCTACACAAGCGGCATTGGTATATACTATATTTCTGATGGTGATCAACTGGATATTGCCATTGTTCCCTGCCTCTCCGCGATTGGGTCCGGTATTGAATCCAATTACTACTTTTCAGCCTTTTGACTTTCCTTTGTTGATCATCTTCCCGGCAATTGTTATCGATCTCATCACGCATCGGTTTGCGGCTAAAAACCGCTGGTATCGTGCGGTAGTATATGGTGCGTTCTTTCTCATCATCCTGTTCGCTTTGCAATGGCCCTTTGCCAATGTCCTCATGGCTTCGAGAGGTCATTGGTTCTTCGGAACATCCAAGTGGTACTTTGGCTCCGATCCTGCCTGGCAATACCGCTATGCCTTTGGCGACTGGATGGTATCCAGTGGTATAGATCTCACCCAGGGTCTTGCTATAGCGCTTGCTATCGCTGTACTCTCCGCCCGTGTAGGTATAGCATGGGGCGGCTGGATGAAAAAAATTGTACGGTAACAAACGCATTTCAGTATGAAGAAATTACTGTGCATTATTTTATTAGGCTGTCTTTCATCATTGGCCCAGGCACACATCGGCAGTCCCGGAGTAACGTTTGAAGGTAAAGCAGGTGCCTATGCGGTAATGGTTCTCATTACGCCACCCGATGTTATACCGGGCACTGCCACAGTGGATGTATATACCAAAACATCCGGCATTCGCACGATCGGGGCGAAGCCTGCCTACTGGTTTGCAGGTGATGAAGGCACTCCTGCTGCGGATGACCTTCTCGCTGTAGAAGGAGAACCCGGCCACTTTCGTGGAATGGTGTGGCTGATGAGTGCCGGCACCTCTGGTATAGAACTGGATATAGCAGGCGATGCCGGGCAAGGAAAGATACTCGTGCCGGTAATGGCTGTGTCTACCGCTCAAAAAGAAATGCCTTCATCACTGGGATGGATATTGTTAGCGCTGTGTGTTCTTCTGGTAGGATTAATGATCACGATTATTGGTGCCAGCGTAGGCGATGGTCAGGTAAAGCCGGCAGAAGAAATTACCGCTGCTATAGCGCGCAAACGCTGGATTGGCAGTGCCGTAAGTTTTATACTCTTACTGCTTGTGCTCTGGGGTGGAAAAACGTGGTGGGATAGCTGGTCTAACCGCTACAGGCGCTTTACTTACAAACCCTTTAAAGCAACCTCGGTTGTTACGCAAACAGCAGGCAGAAATATACTCGAGTTCCGCATCGATACTACCCGATTGCAAAATCTGTTCAACACGCGCAGACTTTCTTATATAATTCCGGATCATGGCAAGCTTATGCACATGTTTCTGGTAAGAGCCGGCAGCATGGATGTATTCGCGCACCTGCATCCCCATCGTAAAGATTCGGCAACTTTTGTTACACCATTGCCTCCACTCCCACCCGGTAAATACTTAGTGTTTGCCGACATTACGCGCCTCACCGGGTTTTCAGAAACTATACCTGACACGCTGGAGATAGGCGCTTCCGTTCCTGCAGTACTCACATCCATCGACTCATCGGCTATAGATCGTGATGATACTTTCTACAGTACAACACCGGTTGGAGACGCAACTTCGGCCAGCATGCAGGCAGATAATATTGTACTCTGCGGTAAACCCGGAGTAAAAACTGCGCTGGCCGATGGTTCATTTGCCATCTGGGAGCACGAACCCAATGCATCATTCGCTGCGGGTAAACTATACGAACTCACCTTTGCTATTCAGGATGAGCATGGCAAGCCTGCTATACTGGAGCCATACCTCGGCATGCAAGGCCACGCTGTGGTTATGAAAACAGATGGCAGCACCTATATACACCTTCACCCGGTAGGAAATTATTCCATGGCATCTCAACAAACTATTCTTACCCGCTTCGAAAAAGAAGCTGGCCCGGTGCAATGGGAAAAGATAACGCGAGGTACTCTTTTTATAGACAGTGTTAATCAGGTCGTTGCCCGCCTCGATGCCATGAGCGAAGACGAACGCAACAAAGCATTAATGGGCAGCATGTATCATTCCCCGGATGATACTACACACGCAGAACATTCTGTTGTAAAATTCCCCTATGCATTTCCATCTCCCGGTAATTATCGCATCTGGATACAGCTGAAGCGCAATGGAAAAATACTGAACAGTGCATTCGATACGGTTGTAGAATAAAAATGGGACCGTTATGCATAGCGGTCCCATTATCTCTTATTCATTCAATCTATACTTTTACCAGTCGCACCATTCGGAAGCAATGCCTTCCCCTCCTCCATACTCTGTTGGGTTCAAACCCGCTGCCGTAGCTATTTCATTGAACAGCGTGCAAAGGTCTTCACGTTCTCCCGTTTCAATAAGACTACCGTCAATTTCATCATTCAGAAAATTCAGATGCTCAACAGCTTCGCGAAATAACCCCAGCTTATCATTGATAGAAGCAGTCTCTTCCAGACTTATCAATTTATCGATGAGGTTATCAAGTATAATTTTGGCACGATCGCAATTCTCATCCGAATACTGGTCCAGGCCTTGATCGTAAGCTTCCAGCCAGCGATCGAACGGGTAGAGAATCTTTGCATTTTCGAGTTTCTCAGAGTAGGTCATTCTATTTATATACTGACAATATCTATGGGAGATACAAATTTATTGCCAATATACAATCATTACCTAAACCTGTACATCTGTGCACATACGTGTTCACATATATATGTTACACCTTGGTTACGCCAATAGCGTTTTCTCCTTTCAGGAGGCCATTTACATTGAAATATAGACTCACTATATCAGGTGGCGGACAGAAATTCTTTTCGTCTCAAAAGCGCTGCGCTGATGAGTGTGATAACAATTCCCACGGGCGCTATTTCCATAATGGTAACACCAAAGCGGATAATGGGATTTTTATAGTACTCGTTAAACTCTGCCATCTCTGTGCGCATCTGAGTGATCTCCGTTTCGCTGGCACCCTCCCTTTTCATTTTATCCACATAATGCTGCGTATACTTTTCAGTGTAATCAGATGCAAATGTATTGAACGATACCTCCCAGCAGAGCGCATACACGATAGAAGCCACAAGGGTTATCAGCAACCCGATCTGCACACCCTTGCCAAACGTAATCACGCCCTTCTGATGCTGATCGCGGTAGGTTTTGATTCCCACAAATACGAGCGATAACCCAATGACCATCGAGGTGTAGCCGATGATCATACCATTATCATAATTGAGGATGCCTTTATCGAAGAGTGGGTGTGTAATCAAAAACATGGACGATACAATCGCGCCTGCAATGAGGCCATTGGTGATAATTATCTTTTTCATAGTGCGTTTATTTTTCTCCAAATCAAGGATTTCGTGGGTTCTTGACATTCACCCGAAAGTATGATTCTGTTCAATATAGACTTATTCACCCGAAAGGACCAGATTTATGTATTGCTCAGGGCAGAAGCCGCAGTTGCTTGGCCCGCTCAATGGCCTGGGTTCTTCTTTTGGCGTCCAGTTTTACAAAAAGATTGGAGGAATGTGTCTTTATCGTGTTAAGCGAAACAAAAAGCTTATCGGCTATTTCCTGGTTCGAGAGCCCTTTGGCCATCAGTTCCAGAACTTCGTATTCGCGTTTACTGATGCCGGTTTGCTGCAGCATCTTTTCATCAATCTGAAATACATCGCGAACAGGAGGTTGAGAAACATGGACAATGACTTTTTTCCGGGTGAGCTTTAGCCCTAGCCATATCCCGACTATGGTAAACAACAACGCGATCACTCCCATATAAAATTCGAGGGAGAGATCGCGTATAATAAATCGGTATTCCAGAAATTTTAATACAAATACCAGTGCTGCAAGTGCGAGGCTATAGAGTATAATGATGCGTTTCACGTCAAGTCAAAATTACGCATTCAGAACAAAGTATACAGATAGGCCCGTTGCGAAAAACAAAAAATAAACTATCTGTACAACGGCATTGCTAATCTATCGTTGACTCGTCTTTTCTCCGAAACCCTATCTTTCGCATAGGTCCTGTTTTTGGATTCAGTAACTCCTTCAAGTATTCAAAGATGAGTTTTATATCGCCATCCTGATTGGTAACTTTTCGTTCAAGCTGCTTCAACTGTAGCAAGATGTCTTTATGTGTGAGTAACATCTCACGCATGCGCGTAAACACCCGAATTATATGGATGTTCATAAGAATAGCACGCTCACTGTTCAACACACTGGACAGCATCGCTATACCCTGCTCGGTAAAAGCCATCGGTATATAGCGTGCTCCGCCCCAACTTGAGGTGCCAATTTGGCACCTCAAGTTGGCGATCTCTTTACTATTTAACTCGAACATAAAGTCTTTTGGAAACCGCTCAGCATTTCTCTTTACAGCACGCTTCAGTTGTTTTGTTTCTACACCATAAAGCCCGGCAAGATCAGTATCCAACATTACTTTCTGATTCCGTACGATGAATATCTTCTTCATCAAAACCTGATCGGGAATAACAGCTATCTTTTTACTCATATCGATATATACTTTACTACAGCACATCATCAGCCTGCCCAGCCATCGCGGTCGAGGCTGCGATATTGAATTGCCTCTGCAAGATGCTCAACTTTTATTTCCGGCGAAGACGCAAGGTCCGCCACGGTGCGCGATACTTTCAATATACGATCATACGCACGCGCCGAAAGCCCCAGTCGTTCCATCGCAGTTTTCAACAAAGCTTTACCTGCATCATTTACACTGCACACTTCCTTTACCATGTTAGAAGGCATCATGGCATTGCAGTATATATTTGCCTGATCTTTGAATCGCTCCGCCTGTATAGCACGCGCCTGCACAACACGACTCCGTATCTCCTCGCTTGTTTCTGTTTTGCGATTGGCAGTCATCTCATCGAAACTTACCGGCACTACCTCTACATGCAGATCGATGCGATCGAGCAACGGCCCACTGATCTTGCTGAGGTAACGCTGCACTACACCCGGGCCACACACGCATTCTTTTTCCGGATGATTGAAATATCCGCATGGACAAGGATTCATACTGGCCACCAACATAAAATTGGCGGGATAATCAATAGAGAGCTTCGCGCGGGATATAGTGACCTTTCTTTCCTCCATCGGCTGCCGCATCACTTCAAGCACACTACGTTTAAATTCAGGAAGCTCGTCAAGAAACAGTACACCGTTACACGACAGCGATATTTCTCCCGGCTGCGGATTACCTCCGCCCCCCACCAGTGCAACATCTGATATCGTGTGATGTGGACTTCTGAATGGCCGCATGGTCATTAATGCGGCATCGCGTCCCAGCTTCCCGGCAACAGAATGTATCTTGGTTGTCTCCAATGCTTCATTCAACGTAAGCGGAGGCAGTATAGTAGGAAGGCGTTTGGCCAGCATGGTTTTTCCTGCACCGGGAGGACCGATCATGATCACGTTATGACCACCGGCTGCAGCAATTTCAAGCGAACGCTTTATATTCTCTTGTCCCTGAACATCCTTAAAGTCGGTATCGTAGTGATTTACTTTGGACGCAAATACCTCGCGCGTATCTACACGCAACGGCTCAATAGTAATTTTACCTTCCAGGAAATCGATCGCTTCTTTTAATGTACTTACCGGAAGGATATCCAGGTCGTTTACTATAGCTGCTTCGCGCGCATTGTCGCTGGGGAGTATAAATCCTTTGAACTTTTCTTTCCTTGCCTGTATGGCAATGGGCAGCACACCTTTGATAGGACGCAACCGTCCATCGAGCGCAAGCTCTCCCATAATGATATAGTGCTCCAACCGGTCTGTTACTGTTTGCGCGGACGCTCGCAGAATGCACAATGCAATGGGCAGATCATAAGCTGAACCTTCTTTACGAAGATCGGCCGGTGCAAGGTTTACAACCGTTTTGTTACGCGGCATAAAAAAACCTGCAGCTTTTAGTGCCGACTCCACTCTGTGCTGGCTCTCCTTTACTGCATTGTCGGGAAGGCCGCTCATATAGAAACGTGTGCCCTGCCCCACACTCACTTCTACCATAATGGTGCGCGCATCTACACCGTGCACGGCTCCGCCAAAAGTTTTTGCTACCATGGCGGAAGAAAGTTACAGATACCTAGTGTTGTGAAGGAGACTTCGGAGTTTGCCGGGCAGCTTCCTGAAGATCGAATAATTTTGCTTTGAGCGTGTTGAGCTCGTGTGTGAGGGCTTCTTTTTCTTTTTTCGAATCGCGATTGATAATCCATGACCAAATAACGTCTGCAATTAAGAGTGATAATCCAAAAAACGTAATCCACTTAAAGGTAGGCACCCAGCTTACCATACTAAAGAGAAGGTTTGTATCATTATCCAGGGCAACGGTAAAAATGAAAGCTCCCAGGTGAAAAGCTGCAAATACTATATAAAAAATAACTCTGTTCTTACTCATGTGAGTACCATTAAAGTCCTTATAGAATTGAAATAATATACTGACTAAAGGTAAATGAAAAATCTGACATTCGGTAAACCACGTACCTTCCGGTATAACTTTATAATAATTCTACACACGCTGTATATCCTTGAGCTTTCTGTAAAGCCCGTCTTTCTGAATCAAATCATCATGACGACCACGCTCTACGATCTCACCACGCTGAATCACAATGATCTCATCGGCGTGCTGTACCGTACTTAACCGGTGTGCGATAACAATCGATGTGCGATTCTTCATCAGGTTATTCAATGCATCCTGCACCAGTCGCTCTGATTCAGAGTCAAGCGCTGATGTTGCTTCATCGAGTATCAGGATCGGAGGATTTTTCAACACAGCCCGGGCAATACTTAACCGCTGGCGCTGTCCGCCGGAAAGTTTTGAACCACGCTCACCAATCACCGTCCGGTATCCTTCTTCCGTCTGCATAATAAAGTCGTGTGCATTGGCCACTTTCGCCGCGTGTATAACATCTTCTTCTTTTACATGCGGCATACCGAATGCAATGTTATTGAAGATTGTATCGTTGAAGAGAATAGACTCCTGCGTCACTACGCCCATCTGTTTTCGGAGCGATTCCAGTTCATAGTCGCGCAGCGAAATACCATCGAGCAATACATCTCCTTCTACCGGATCGTAGAAGCGCGGAACGAGATCAGCCAGTGTAGATTTACCTCCGCCCGAAGGACCAACCAATGCTATTGTTTTACCTTTTTCAATTTTGAGGTTGATATTTTTCAACACCGGTTCGCGCTCGTACGCAAAGCCTACATTTTTAAATTCAATACTTCCTTTAAACTGTTCAAGGTGTATAGCATTGGGTTTATTCTGTATAGCCGAAGGCGTATCGATAATAGCAAAAATCCGCTCAGCAGATACTACACCTTTTTGCAGTGATGTAACTCCGTTTGAAAAGTTTTTGGCAGGCTGTATCATCGATGCATATACTGCAAGAAAAAGTATAAATGCAGACGGAGGAAGCTCTTTATCACCCGCCATTACCGACTGGCCACCATAGTATAATATAAATGCCACTACGATCACACCCAGAAATTCTGACAATGGTGATGCCAGTTCATTCTTGCGCGAGATCGATAAATTTACCTTGCGGTGAAACGTTGCCTCATCTTCAATCTTCCTGAGTAAAAAGCCACGGGCATTAAAGGCGTTGATTACGCGCATGCCACTGAAAGCTTCATCCAATATATTTACGATGCGTCCCATCGTTTCCTGGCTTTGCACGGCACGTTTCTTTAATCGCTTGATGATCTCAGAGATCACACCACCGGTAAGTGGCAACACGATCAGCGTAAACAGCGTAAGCTTGGTTGAGATGGAGAAGAGAACGATAATATAGGTGATGAGCGTGATAGGCTCCTTTACAGCTTTGAAACCATTTACTACTGTATTTTCAACTTCGCCCACATCATTGGTAAATCGGGAGATGAGGTCGCCTTTGCGTTGATCATTAAAGAACCCTACATGAAGCTGCGATACATTTTTGAATATATGAATGCGTAGGTTTTTCACTACATCCGCCTTTACCCGCGAAGCCACCATGCGCTCCATATAGCGGAATACATTGGAGAATAGCACGAACGTAACAATGAACAGACACACATATAGCAAGGCCTGCAATGGTCCGTCTTCATGAATAACATCGCTGAAATAATATTTCACTACTGTTTTAAAGTAGTCCATCGAAAAGGCAAACTCAGGATAACTCGTTGCACCAGCGTCAACTTTCTGAATAAACAATATATCAAGCATTGGCTGCAGTAACCCCAGGTATATGGCACTAAATATGGATGCGAGTATGGAGTAAATCAAAAATTTGATCAGTTGGGATCGTATGCCCGGGGCATACTGAAGAATGCGCAAATAGATCTTCATGTGTTAGTAAAGTGCTTTTAGCTTTTGTACAAATCGCATCACAGTATCATTCTCCGCTAGAACTCGTACGTTCGCTGAGCAATATTCCAGCGCAAAGCTAATGAAGTTATTGAAGTATTGTTGTTATAGAATGCCAGCACGCTCTTGCTGTTACGTAGCACCACGTTCAAGTCAATGAACAGGTTGTGCTTGAACTGCCACGATGCCGTTAAACTTCCGTAAACAATATCGTTTTTGAAGCCTTGCCCGATGGTGTTGCCGAGTTCCTTCTCGCGGGTTTTGTTGTTCTTCAGCAAGTCGCTGCCCCAGTTGTATTTGTAGGTAGGAGTTTTATCGCTGCCCCAGTCATAATCGGTTGAGTCGCGGCCGATGCGCGACACCATTAACTTACCGGTTACATACAATTTGGGTATAGGCTGATAACGAAGTATACCTACTACCTCTTTAAAGTTCGCTCCCAGCGGATGCGCTATAGGCTGCTGATAGTTAGTATAGTTTGCATACTGTGTATTGTGCGAATAGGTAAACGGCCGGGCAATGTTTATTTCTCCCTGCAAATCGAGATTCGGTATGCCAAAAGCATCTACATATTTACCGCCTACCTGCACGGCAAATTTATTAGCCCACCAACCATCGCCAGCCTTGATGTGGCTCAGCACAAATTCATCCAGCACAAACTGTCCATAGAAAGAAAGTTTTTTAACAGCATTCCATTTATAGTCAAAACCAAGCAATACGTTATCACTGCTGCCATTCTGTTGTTCTATTGCGCGATAGAATATGATGGGGTTCAGATAGGCCCACTCAAATTTACCTGCACCGGTTGTATCATCCGGGCTGAAGACTACAGACTCGAATACCCCTATATTTAGCTTCTTGCCAATGTTCAGGCTCAGGTGGTGAAAGGTTACATATTTATCAGGATAACCGCGATCCATCGAGCGACTGCCACCCAGGGAAGCACTCACATCAGCCGTCATCTCGCTGATGAAGTACATATAGTTCAGCTTCCATACTTTGATATTTGCTTTGAAGAAGGATACCGGCGGAGCATAATCTGAGAAGATGAAAGAACGCACACCGTTACCTATAAAGAAGCGATCGTACCCGGCCTGCAGATTTATACTCTTGGTAGCATCTACCGTTATATACCCGCGTGCCTGCAGAAAATCTACACCTTTACCACTTTTAAAATCCTTCCAGAAACCTTCGTGTGGCACAACCGGGTTCAACCGCATCTGATCCCACACATACGATGGCAACACCATCTGGTTATCCGTCAGATAAGTATAGAAGCCTACTTTGCGATCTACCATACCGCGCACTTCCACACCGCGGGTGTTGGTAAAAAGGCGTTCGTCTCTGCGCGAATCTTTACCCATCCCCACATACAGCACCGGGTTTATATGAAGATCAAATTCTGGTATATCAACATGAAAGAAATCTGATTTCTTTTTATAGAATGTTTTGAGAAAGGCCTTTTTGCTATCGCTGGTTTCAGCGCGCGACCACTCCCAGCTATCGTTGCGCAGGTAATCGTAAGTAAATTTGTCTACACGCGATTGAAAGCCGCCCATCGCATTTACCGAGTCGACAAAGTTGATGATGGCCGAACGTTTATAGGGCTTCACCGATGTAAAGAACTGCGGCATTACCGTGCCCATCTTTACTTCATAGCGGTCTACCCATTGATAGTAATCTTCATTTAGCGGGACATAAGGGCTTTGTGCGTGAGCAACAACGGCGAGGATCAGGAACAAGGAGATCAGTAAAATAGAGCGCATGGGGCTTCCGTTAAAAAGCTGCAAGGTAACCTTCTGAATCGGTTGTTGCACACTGACGTAAGGCAGAAGCCTCATTTTCCTAAAACCAGTTCAAGTTCAACCATGCGACAACTCCTGGAAATTTATTGCCAACCCTTGTAAATAAGGTCATTGTCCTTATCTTTGCAGTCCTTTTAGAGGAATAACGCAAGAATCGATATGAAAAAAGGCATTCATCCAGAGTACAAAGACGTGGTTTTCTGGGATACATCCAGCGATCATAAGTTCATTACCCGTTCTACACAGTCTCCAAAAGAGACCATCAAGTGGGAAGACGGTAAAGAATACCCTGTAATTAAAGTCGAAGTGAGCTCTGCTTCGCATCCTTTCTTCACAGGTAAGAAGCTGTTTGTAGATACAGCCGGCCGCGTGGAGAAATTCAAAAACAAGTATCAGAAGAAAGCATAATAACTTCTTCTTTTAAATGGAGAGAGAAAAGCCCTTGGAAACGAGGGCTTTTTTGTTGGTATGCCTTTCTGGCGATGGACCAAAAATATTCCCGAACATGTGCCCGCGCACAGCAGAATCGCCCTTTTTAGGGTAAATCCCTAATTCTATTTTTGGCGGATGAATCTCATTTTGTTTGACGACCCCCTTGTCCGCACAGCCCTCCTGCCCTTTACATTCACACGTCCGGTGGCCGATATCCGCGTTGGCATCCTCACCATTCGCGAAAAATGGGAGCGTTGGCTCCAAACGCAGGCTTCCTTTCAAACCGTAGACTATTTGCAGAAAAAATATCCGGCCCGCTCCGGCAACAGCAACCTGCTTATTAACGGAGCGGTATGTCCCGATGAAAACCTCGTAGCCGCAATCCGCAACATGCAGCCGCATACTTTTCTGGCGCAGGGAACACGACTTATCGCAGCATTGGAACCAACGGAAGAGATGAGCGCATCCAATACCATAGAATATACAGGGGCCATTACGGTCATTGATAAAACCTGGAAGATCTTTAAAGAAAACGCCGCACAGCTCAAGCTGGATTTCAAACATATTACGGCCGGAAGAAAATCAGCCAGCATAGACGATAAACATACCGTTATCTACGGTTCGCCCGAAGATATATTCGTAGAAGAAGGCGTCTATATCCGCGCGGCCATCCTCAATGCTGAATCAGGGCCTATCTATCTCGGCAAAAAAAGCATTGTTCAGGAAGGTGCCATCATTCGCGGTTCGTTTGCGTTGTGTGAAGGAGCGCATATAAACATGGGCGCCAAGATTCGTGGCGATGTAACGGTAGGTCCATTCTCGAAAGTAGGTGGCGAAGTAAGCACTTCTGTGATCTTTGGATACAGTAACAAAGCACATGATGGATTTTTAGGCGCATCTGTGCTGGGCGAATGGTGTAACCTGGGAGCCGATACCAACACCTCCAATCTCAAAAACAACTACGACCACGTCAAGCTGTGGGATCACACCACGCAGGGTTACGAACCTACAGGGCTCCAATTTTGCGGATTGATGATGGGCGACCATAGCAAATGCAGCATCAACACCATGTTTAACACCGGCACCGTGGTGGATGTATCTTCCAATGTGTTCGGGCATGGCTTCCCTCCTAATTATGTACCATCTTTTGGATGGGGTGGTGCCTCCGGCTTTGAGACCTATCAATTGAACAAAGCGCTCGAAACTGCCGAGCGCGTAATGGCAAGAAGAAATGTTACCTTTTCGGATGTGGATAAAGAGATTCTCTCCCATATCTTTGAGACCTCTGCCCTAAGCCGCAGGTGGGAGAAGAAATAACATGAGGTTTGCTGATATACCCGGATTACAAGACGTTAAAGAACTACTCATTGATGCTGTTAAAAATAATCACACAGCACACGCCCAGCTTTTTGTAGGAGCCGCTGGCGCATTGAATTTGCCGCTGGCGCTGGCTTACGCTACTTATTTGCATTGTGAGAATAAAGGAGACGATGCCTGCGGAACGTGTGCCGCCTGTTCCAAGAACGCCAAGTACATTCACCCCGATACGCATTTTGTTTTTCCGGTAAGCAATGTCAAGAATGATAAGGATGAAGACCGCTTCAAAGCCGAGATACTAAAAAGCTGGCGTGCATTTCTGTTGGAGCAGTCCTACGGCTCACTGGATGACTGGACGAATTACTACGGCGGTGAAGACAAACTTGCGTTGATATCGCGTGAAGAAAGTCGTGAGATAATCAAAACACTTTCTCTGAAGCCATTTGAAAGTCCGCATAAAGTTATGATCATCTGGCAACCGGAGCTTATGCACTCGGCCGCTGCCAATGGTATATTGAAAATACTGGAAGAGCCACCTCCACAAACATTCTTCATCCTGGTGACCAATGCTGCCGATAAGCTTCTGCCTACGATCATTTCGCGTACGCAGATTGTAACGGTGCCCTTGCTGCACGATGAGCAGGTGCAGGCTTACCTGATGGAGAAGCATTCGCTGGATGAACGCAAGGCTGACAAGATCACACAACTGGCCGAGGGAAATCTCAACTTCGCGATCAAACTGATCGACAGCGAGGAAGACGATAACACCAAACGCTTCATCGAATGGATGCGGGCCTGCTTCCGGAAAAGTTATGGTTCGCTGGTGGCCATGGCAGACGACTATCATTCGCTCGACAAACTCAACCAGCGAAACCTGATCAGCTATAGCATGAACATGATGCGCGAGTCGCTGCTCAATATATCCGGTGCCGGTGATATGAACCGCACACGCGGTGATGAGCTCAAGTTTGTGCAAGACTTCAGTAAAGTGTTAACACTGGATAAGGTGGAGAAATCTTTCAAGTTATTGAATGATGCCAGTTATCACCTGGAACGCAACGGAAGCGCCAAGATGATCTTCCTTGATCTTTCATTGAAATTATCGAAAACCCTGAACCCTTAGCAGGTTCGGTATATATACTGTTTTCTCACGCATTTAATATACATCCCAATGCCCAATTCAAAAACCATTCGCATCGGTACACGGGGAAGCAAGCTTGCACTTTGGCAGGCAGAACATATTGCCAGCCTCATCAAGCCTTCGGGCTACAGCACCGAGATCATTCCCATTGAAACACGTGGCGACAAGATTCTCGATGTAACGATCGCGAAGATTGGAAGTAAGGGTGTATTTACCGAAGAGATCGAAGCCAAACTGCTCGATGGCTCCATTGATATAGCGGTGCACAGCGCCAAAGATCTCTCTTCCGAAATTCCGGAAGAACTGGAATTGGTAGCCTTCACCGAACGCGAACTGGTAAACGATGTACTCATCAGCACAAAAAAGGAAATCAAAATTACTTCCGATAAACTTGTAGTGGGAACCTCATCTACCCGCAGAGTAGCGTTTCTGAAACACTTCTATCCGAATGTAAAGGCAGTTTCCGTACGTGGTAATTTGCAAACGCGCTTATCAAAATTACAGGCTGGCGAATGCGATGCACTGCTCCTCGCCTATGCGGGCGTTCATCGTATGGGCTATGATGACCTGATCGTTGAGAAGATCGAAACCAGTTATTTTGTTCCTCCGGTAGGTCAGGGAAGTATAGCGGTTGAATGCCATAAGAAACTGGCGTTCGACAAAAAAGAAATTATAGCACGGTGGGTTAATCATCCGCAAACAGAAGTATGCGTTCGTACTGAACGCGCCTTTTTAAAAACGCTTCAGGGCGGTTGCAGCATTCCGTCATTCGGTTATGCGCATCTCGATGGCGACCTGGTATCGTTAAAGGCCGGTATCATTTCACTGGATGGCCAGCGCGTGGTAAAAGTAAAACGCTCCGGCTCACCCGAAGAAGCCAAAGAGATTGGCGAATCCGTAGCCAACGAAGTACTCGCTATTGGCGGAGAACAGATATTGAAAGAGATACGCCAGCAACAGCAACTATAATCATCTATATATACCTCAAACAGTCGCTCATGTACGTTACTATGAACAAATCGTTATTGCTTATTTTACTGATCAGTTTTATAACTACCTGTTGCGCCCAGGAAAAAGATTATGTAGTTACTATCAAAACCAAATATGGCGATATGGTAGCTATACTCTATGATGAAACCCCGAAGCATAAACAGAATTTTATCAAGCTGGCGAAAGAACACTTTTATGATAGCCTGCTCTTTCATCGTGTTATTGAAGGCTTCATGATACAGGGTGGAGATCCTGATTCCAAAAAGGCCGGCAAGGGTCAGATGCTGGGCCGTGGTGGACCAGGCTATACCGTAGATGCCGAGATCGTTCCACAATATTATCACGATAAAGGTTCATTGTCAGCAGCGCGTTTGGGGAACGAACAAAATCCTTCGCGTGCTTCCAGTGGAAGTCAGTTTTATATTGTGCAGGGTTCCAAGATTTCGGAAGGTGAAGTAAAAACCGATCCTGCTAAATTTAACCAGGCCTTGCAACAGTTCTTCAGCAATCCTGCAAACCAACCGGCTTACGATACCATTGCCCGGTTGTTCCAGGCTGGCAATCAAAAAGAAGCACAAGAATTCATCATGAAACTAAAGCCCCGCGTTGAACAGCAAACCGGTATAAAGGCTGAGCGAGAAGTATCTCCTGAAAAATTAACAGCCTATACAACCATCGGTGGCGCCCCTCAACTGGATGGAGAGTATACTGTATTCGGCAAGGTGATTAAAGGTCTTGATGTGATCGACAAAATTGCCGAGCAACAGACTGATCAGGCCGATCGTCCACTGGAAGACATACGCATGGTGGTGACGGTGGAAGAACTTTCGAAAAAGAAGATTGAAAAACTATACGGGTATCATTACCCTCCGAAGGCAAATACCAAAAAGAAATAATCAAAATATATATCCCTCTCTTATCGACATGAAAATTCTTGTTACTGGTTCCAATGGCCTGCTGGGCCAAAAGCTTACGGACCTTCTCGCGACCGATCCTTCGGTTACACTGATTGCTACAGCACGTGGTAAATCTGTATTACCGATTACAACAGGCGAATTTCATTCACTCGACATTACCGATGCTGAAGCGGTAAATCGTGTATTCGCAGAAACAAAACCGGATGCCGTGATCAACACGGCCGCCATGACGCAGGTTGATCAGTGCGAAACGGATCGTGAAGCCTGCTGGAAAGCCAACGTAACTTCGGTTGAAAATCTTGTGAATGCCTGTGCTGCGCATAACGTGCACCTCGTTCACGTGTCTACCGATTTTATTTTTGATGGCACCCGCGGTCCGCTGGATGAACTTGAAAAGCCCAACCCGGTAAATTACTATGGCGAGAGTAAACTGGCGGCAGAAGAAGTAGTGCAGAAAAGCAAAATCAACTGGGCCATACTGCGCACAGTGCTTGTGTTCGGCATTACCCGCGACATGAGTCGTTCGAATATAGTGCTGTGGGTAAAGAACAGCCTGGAGCAAGGCAAAACAATTCAGGTGGTAAATGATCAGTGGCGAACGCCTACGCTGGCAGAAGACCTGGCTGCAGGTTGCTACCTGGCTGCCAAAAAGAAGGCGAAAGGTATATATAACATTTCCGGCAAAGATTTCCTTACACCTTACGACATTGCTATTGCCACTGCCGATTACTTCAAACTAAACAAAGCGCTGATCAACGCAACAGACTCTACCAAATTTACCCAGCCCGCTAAACGCCCACCAAAGACCGGGTTTATTATCGATAAAGCAAGAACGGATCTCGGCTACGAGCCGCGTTCGTTTACGGAGGGGTTGGCGGTTTTGGAATCGCAGATGTAAATAAGAAATAAGAAGACAGAAGTAAGAAGTAAGTAAAAAGCCATGAGAGATTCATGGCTTTTCTACTATCTTATATTCGTTCTACCTGCTTCTTTTGCTGCACGGCAAAGTAATATATAGGTATACCAATCAGGGTGATGATCAACCCTGGCCAGGTAAAGGCAGGTTTATAGTATATCAACAAAGAGCAGAAAGTTACGCCCATCAGTATATATATCAACGGCAGCACGGGGTAGCCGAATGCTTTGTACGGACGTGGTACGTCAGGGCGCTTTTTGCGAAGGATAAAGATACCGACAATGGTGAGCATATAGAATAATACTACCACGAACGAAACCATATCCAGCAGGTCGCCATACCGGCCGCTCAGGCACCAGATGCTGGCAAGTATACATTGTACCCAAAGTGATTGCTGTGGCACAGCAAATTTATTGAGATGGCCCGCCTGTTTGAAAAATAATCCATCTTTTGCCATAGTATAGTAAACGCGTGCTCCGGCCAGGATCAACCCGTTATTACAACCGAAGGTTGATACCATAATCATCAAGGCAATAATAACAGTGCCTATATTTCCAAAGATCACATGCGATGCAGCAACAGCCACGCGGTCTTTTTCAGCGAATGCTATCTCGTGCAGCGGCAACACGGCCGTATACATGATGTTTGCCGTTACGTAAATGATCGTAACGATCAGCGTACCCAGAAATAAACTGAGCCCTATATTTCGTTGCGGGTTCTTGATCTCGCCTGCTATGAAGGTTACATTGTTCCAGGCATCGCTGCTGAAGATCGATCCTACCATGGCGGCTGCTATCGCACCTACTGCGGCAATCGTCATGTAATTTTCTATGCTGCCATCGGCATTCAGTTTATGTATAGTCCAGGCATTGGTCCAGTTGGCTGACCATACATCACTTTTCATCATGATCAATCCAAAGACAATCAGACCAAACAAACTCAACAGCTTCGCTACGGTAAAGGTGGTTTGTATTACTTTTCCTCCTTCTACACCTTTGGTGTTTATATAAGTAAGCAATACAATGATGACGATGGAGAGTAACTGGGCTGGTGAAATGTGTATAAAGCCGAGGTTGAGCAGCACTATATCTTCACTCACAGCAGGAATGAGATAAGCCGTGAACTTGGAAAACGCCACGCCTACGGCAGCAATGGTTCCGGTTTGTATTACAGCGAAAAAACTCCACCCATAGAGGAAGGCAACCAGGGGGTTATACGCTTCTTTGAGATAAACATACTGGCCACCGGCCTTGGGAAACATACCGCTCAATTCGCCATAACTTACAGCTGCCGTAATCGTCATAAATCCAGTAATCAGCCATACGGCGATCAGCCAGCCGGAGCCACCAACATTCCGTAGAATATCAGCGCCTACTATAAAAATTCCGGAACCAATCATAGATCCTGCCACGATCATGGTTGCGTCCCACAACCCCAGTACAGGTTTAAAGTTTGTCTCACTCATGCGTGTTTGTCACTAAAATAATTTCGGAAGATAGGTATTTCGGGCAAAAACGAAATACCTTTGATGGAATCTCAGTTCACAAAATAATCATGACAAACCTGTTATCAACTACGTTAGGCCGCTTGCGGGTCGTGGCGTTTCTGGAAGGCATCTCGTTTCTAGTATTGCTGGGCATTGCCATGCCGTTAAAGTATATGGCGTCCAACCCGGAGCCTGTACGCTTTGTAGGCATGGCGCATGGTGTGCTCTTTATAGCGTATGTACTGCTGTTGATACAAACCACTATTGCGTATAAGTGGACCGTAGGGAAATCGGCACTGGCCTTTGTAGCTTCACTCCTTCCGTTTGGCACCTTCATTGCCGACAAGAAACTATTTCGCGAAGACTGACTATACTTTACTTACGGTTTCCCCGGGTTTCACAGAAATTGGTCTGTGTATGATTATATAAGTCGCGAACACTATAGTTCAGACTTACATTGAGACCTTGCATGGTGCCGGTACCTTCTATTTCGTAATCATCCACTACCTGGTAAGGTATGGTAATTTTTTCGCCATTCACATAAGCCATCACCTGTATATCGGCTCCGTAAAAGTTATCGAGGTATATTTCATTACCGGTGTTACCATACTTGGTCACCTGTACAGTATAGTATGTATAGTCGTTGAACGTTGCGCTGAATTCTTCCATCGCATAGTATCCCGTCACTTTATCACGTGCATCGTAGCGGGGTTCAATAATGTTTACCTGACATGAACCAAGAACAACCAAAATTGAAACCGCAAATAATAACCGTTTCATAGCTGCAGAGTTTATATAACCAGATATTGCAAGTTTAAGGCCAATCCAACGGTTGCACTATCGTGTCTGTGTATCTTGCTATAGATGAGAGCAGTAGAAAGAATTACACACAATTCCGCAACGTGAACTGAAGGAAGAATCAATATATTTGCAGGCACTAGTATGAATCACCTTCGCATCATTTTTATGGGAACACCGGAGTTTGCGGTGCCCAGTCTGCAAATTCTTCTGGAGAATAACATTGATGTTGTAGCCGTTGTTACTGCGCCCGATAAGCCTCAGGGCCGCGGTCAAAAAATCTCCTATTCACCGGTTAAAGAATGTGCCCTTCAACACAATATCCCTGTACTGCAGCCAACAAATCTCAAGGCGCCAGAGTTTTTGGAAACACTGAAAAGTTATCAGGCAACGCTGCAAATTGTAGTAGCCTTTCGCATGCTGCCGGAAGTAGTGTGGTCTATGCCTCCGCTGGGAACGTTTAATTTACATGCATCTTTACTTCCGCAATATCGTGGTGCAGCGCCGATCAACTGGGCCATTATCAATGGAGAAAAAGAAACCGGCATCTCCACATTCTTTTTAAAACACGAAATTGATACCGGTAGTATTATATACCAGGAGCGTGAGCCGATACACGAAGATGACACCGTGGGTACGCTGTATGAGCGGCTTATGAACAAAGGATCACAGCTGGTATTAAAAACCGTGCGCGGTATAGAAGCGGGTAATTATCCATCTATACCGCAGCCTGCAGATGTCGAGATCAAACATGCTCCCAAAATCTTTAAAGAGACTTGCCAGATAAACTGGAATACACCTTCCGAAGCAGTGCGAAATTTTGTACGCGGGCTTAACCCACACCCTACTGCCTGGACAATTATCCGTGAAAAGAACTTCAAGATCTTTCGTGTATCGGTAGCCGATAAAAAGAATACAGAAGATACGCCCGGCACGATCGACACGGATAATAAGCAGTATCTTTATATCAAAACATCTAACGGTTGGGTATCTGTTGATGAGCTTCAGCCGGAAGGAAAAAAACGCATGGCCATTCAGGAATTTTTCAGAGGTAACAAAGTATAATTTTGCAGGTATATATTTATGAAGATCTCTCTCATTGCCGCACTCGCCCGTAACCGTGTTATCGGAAAGAACAACGATCTGCCCTGGCACCTGCCGGATGACATGAAATACTTTATGACCACTACACAAGGTCACTACTGTATTATGGGACGAAAGAATTACGATTCTATTCCTGCCAAATTCAAACCGCTGCCTAATCGTACCAACATCGTGGTTACGCATCAGGATGATTTCCAGGCGCCTGGTTGTACGGTTGTAAATTCGATTGAAGCAGCTTTGCAGCTCGCACGCGAAGGCGGTGAACAGGAAGCATTTGTGATTGGTGGTGCTGAAATATACCGGGCCTCATTAGCGGTAGCCGATCTTCTTTATCTTACGGAGATACAGGCAGAGATACCAGGCGATGTACAATTTCCTGTTTTTGATAAACAGGCATGGCGCGAGATTTCACGGCAGCATCATCCGGCTGACCAACGGCATGCGTATGCATTTGATTTTGTGGTGTACGAAAGGCGTTAAGGCTATATATACTGCCTGACAATTATTCTAAACAATCTCTTCGCCGGGTTTTGTTTTCCAGCGCTCGTGCATCCAAACCCATTGTGCCGGATGTTTACGAACCTGCTGTTCGATAAAGCTTGTCATAATCTGTGTATTATATACCATATCGGCTTCATCATCGCCTGTTAACGCAAGGGGCAATTCCGGAAGAAGATGCATGTGCTGCTTCCAGTCATCGCCGAGGTATATATAGGTAGGAATAACTGTAGCACCCGTCTTCATGGCGAGTACAGTAGCACCCACCGGGGTAGCGGCAGGCATACCGAAGAAATTTACAAAGCGGCTTTTTACTTTTGTATCCTGATCGATCAATAATGCAACGGTTCCACCCGACTTCAATACTTTTATCATGCGAAACGTTTCGCGCCCCCGTTCAATGGCTACTGCACCATATTTATTCCGATAGCCCCAGAGTAATTTATTCAGCCGCTCATCTTTCAGCGGCGTGCCTATAATGTTGGGATTCAAACCGCGTACAGCCATTGCGGTAACCTCCAGGTCGAACGCACCCAGATGGCAGGCCACGAAAACTATTCCCTTACCCTTTTGTCGTGCAGCTTCATAGTTCTCATAACCGTGTATTACCAGAAATTTCTCAATATCACTCCAGTCCTTTACGGTTCCGGATGCACGCAGCACATCGCCGGCATTTTTGCCCAGCATTTCAAAAACTTTGCGTGACAATTTTCTGATCTCTGTCGGGCTCTTCTCTTTTCCATACGCCATGGTGAGATGTTTAAGCGTAAGCCTGCGGGTTTGTACGGCAAACATATACGCTATTTTGCCCAATATGCCACAGAAGCGAAGCCAGAATACCCGTGGCAGACGCGAGGAGATAAAAATCAGGAATTGAACAAAGCGGTAAAGGATCGTATACCGTATCTTTCTGCGTAATTTCTTGGCTCCATCCATGTGGCGCGAAGATAATGGTTAATAAATTGATTTGTAAAACTTTAGAAACAAGCATCCCTGGGGTATGAAAACCTTGTATATAGTGCGACATGCAAAATCGAGTTGGGCCAATCCGTTGCAGGATGATTATGACCGGCCGTTGAATGAACGTGGCAAGAATGACGCTCCACGCATGGGCAAGCGTTTGAAGGAGAAAGATATACACCCCGACCTGATTATAAGCAGCCCCGCGAAACGCGCGTATTCTACCGCCAAACGTATAGCCGAGGTGCTGAAGTATGCGAAAGAAAAGATCAAGACAAAAAAATCACTGTATCACGCCGATGAAGAAGCTATCCTTTCGCTGATCCAGGGGCTCAAAGACAAATACAATTCGGTGATATTATTCGGCCACAATCCCGGGCTCACCGAGTTTGTCAATTCGTTTCAGGATGCCGAGTTGGATATTGACAATGTACCTACCTGCGGTATTGTAGCATTTCAATTGAATATAGATTCCTGGAAAGATGCCACGTGGGGTAAAGGCAAGATGTTGTTCTTTGATTATCCGAAGAGTAAGGAAGATTAAAGTT